>JACPDS010000201.1 GCA_016183885.1 Armatimonadota bacterium | reverse complement strand
TATTTTTTTACGGTTTTAATTATCCGGCTGCCTTTAAAGATATGGATGATATTTATATGGCAGTTAAAAAAATATATAATAACCTGGATGTTTTACGGAATATTAAGTCTGAAGATTTAGCTCTGGAACCAGGTCGGTAGTTAAGATGATTAGATAATCTATGGAATGAAGGGGTTAATATATGCTAGAAAATAATTTTAAAATTGCGGCTATGGTTAAAGCTAGAGGCGGTTCTGTCGGATTGCCCGGCAAAAATATTAAACATTTTTGTGGAAAGCCTTTAATTGCTTGGGCAATTGAAACGGCTAAAAAATGCAAAGATATAGATTATGTTTTTGTTTCTACTGATTCTGAAGAAATTGCTTCTATAGCCAGAGAATATGGAGCTGACATTCCATTTATCAGGCCTGATTATTTAGCTGTAAATACTGCTCATGATGGAGAGGTATTATTACATGCTGTTGATTTTCTTGAAAAAGAGAAGAATATGTTTTTTGATGTTGTTTTGACTCTTCATCCTACTTCTCCTTTAAGGAAAGTTGAAGACTTAAAAAAAGCTATCGAGCTTATTTCAACTAATAATTGCGGGAGTGTAATGAGTGTTTGCGAATCCCTTAAATCGCCTTATTGGATGTATCTCATGGAAGGGAATAAGCTTAAAAGATTTGTGGAAGATGGAATTGATTATCATAATTTAGAAAGACAACAGCTTCCTAAAACATACCAGCTAAACGGAATTGTTTACGCTACAATGGTTTCGGCTATAAAAAAATATAAGGTTATGATTACCCAAGATGTAATGGGATTTGAAGTTGAACAAAGACGTTCTATTTCTATTGATGATATTTATGAATTTTATTTAGCTGAGATGATTATGAAAGATATGTTAAGAAATAAAGATTAATAATTTTTCAAATGAAAAAAAAGATTTTATTCGTAACTTATGGGGGCGGTCATGTAAATTTGCTTTTGCCGGTGATAATTGAAATAAAGAAAAAGTCTGAAATTGAATCAACTGTTTTGGGTTTATCAATTGCCGGTAAAGTTTTATCTCAATATAATATTGATTATAAGGGATTTAAAGATTTTTTTGATATTAATAAAGACAAAAGGGTATTAAGTTATGCCAAAGCGTTAGCTGAGAGGTGGCATGTTCCCGACAAAGAAATTCCACTTAAAGAATCAATGACTTACCTTGGCATATCTATGAGAGATTTAGTTAACAGCCTTGGCGAAGAAGAAGCTTGGAAACGAGTTAATGAATTAGGGCGGAAAGCTTTTTTGCCTATAACGGCTCTAAGGGAAATAATTTTAAGAGTTAAACCGGATTTAATTGTTGCTACAAATAGCCCTCGAGCGGAAAGAGCCGCTACATTAGCCGGTAAAGAATTAGGAATAAGCACTTTAAATATTGATGATTATTTGGAATTTGAACCCCGTCATACACTTGAAGCAGATGTAATTGCGGTTATGTGTGAAATAACCAGAGAAAATCTTATTAAAAAGGGTCATAATCCAGAGAAAATTATAATTACAGGACAGCCGGCTTTTGATAAAATGGTAACGGAAATAAAAGATTTCTCAAGAGAGAAAATTATAGAAAATCTTAACCGGAAGCTTAACTTTAAGTTTACTGTTAATGATAAGTTTATACTTTTCGGCACCCACCATCTTCCAATTATGCCAAAAGTTATAGAAGCTGTTATAAAATCTCTCTCGGGATTAAGAAATTATTATTTATTGATTAAGCCGCATCCCGGAGAAGTTGCTGATTTTCATAAAGAAACGATAAATAAATATTCATCCAGCGCATTTTTTATATTTCTGAATTAATGATTACTTTCGCAAGCACTGTTGGTTTAGAAACAGTGCTTATGAAGAAACCGCTTATTACCATAAATTTAACTGGTCAAGATAATCCAATTCCTTTATATAAATACGGCGTGGCGCTTGAAATAACTAAAGAAGAAAATATTTTAAAAGGTGTAGAAAATATTTTAAACAGCAAAAATTTGCGCTCTGAAATGGAAAAGAATTCCAGAGAATATTTTGGAAATATTTTGACAGGAAAAGCCGCTTATAATATAGTTCAATTGATATTGCAAATCCTTAAAAAAAGTGAGATAAAAATTTGACGCTTAATAAATCTTATGGCGATACATTTGGAAAAAAAATATTTTTTTCTTTTATTATAATTTTATTTTTTATTTTATTCTTGGAATTGGGAACAAGTTTATATCTTAATATTAGGTATGCTCGGGCATGGAAACAAAATAAAGATCCTTTGAAAAGGCATTATACCCAGTATTCACAGGCGCGTTTTTATCCATTTGAGAATCAAAAGGTGCGTATTAATTCAATGGGTTTTAGAGGGAAAGAGTTTCGAATTCCTAAAGATAAAAATATTTTTCGTATTATAATATTGGGTGGAAGCGCGGCTTTTGGAATTGGAGCGTCTTCTGATAAAAAAACTATCGGCGGACGGCTGGAGGAGATTTTAAATGAAAATATAAAAAGCAAACATTTTGAAGTTTATAATATGGCTATTCCCGGCTATATTTCCGCCCAAGAGCTAATTACCCTGCAGTTTTATGGAATAGATTTTAAACCCGATTTAGTTATAGATATAAATGGTTTTAATGACATTACCGTAGGGATGGATTATGATAACGCGCCTCCTGATATTGATGCTCATTCAGCCGCATTGATTAATGCTTATAGAGCTTTATGGGAAACTTCCTTCCCTAAATTTTTATCTTACTCATTATTAAGATGGAGCGCATTTTTTAAGTATGTTTCAGATAAAATTGGCAAGATGAAAATGATAAATTATTATAAAAATCCTGAAACAAGAAAAAAAATAATAAATCAGGATGGGCGGATAGAATTTTATATAAAGAATATGAATACTCTTTATGCTCTGGCTGAGCATTATAATTTTCGGCTTGCTGTAATACTGCAGCCGGCTCTTATTTATAAAAATTATTTAACTTCGCTTGAATTAAAACATATACAGGAATATCCCGCAAGTTTTAATGCCAGGCAGTTTTATCCCGAAGCCGCTAAAATTTATTTCCCAATAATTTCTCGAAGAATGAAAATGCTTGATAATAATAATAAGCATAAATTTTTAGATTTCAGTCATATATTTTATGCTAATAAAAAAGATATTTTTATCGATATTGTTCATTTTACCGACCTGGGCAATCAAATAGTAGCTGAAAATATATATGAGAAAATTTTAAAGCCGATTTTGAAGTTTAAATGATAATTATTTTATAGATTAAAACTAAAAAATGAATAAATTTTAATTCTATGCGCGTATATAATTAAAAGGATTTTTTTTAAGTTTTAATGAAAATAATATATTTATTCTGTAATTTATAAAGGGAATAAAGTCTAGAAAAATGTTAAAAGATAAGCCGGCAATTTTAGGCGGGAAGCCTGTTTTTGATAATTGGGTTGGCATTGTAAATCCAGTCATGGATCGTTATTATGATAAAATTAAATTTAAATTAGAAAAGATTTTTAAAAGCAGAATTGTTACTAATGCTAATACAGTTTTAAAGTTAGAAGAAGAATTGGCTCGTTTTCTTGACGTTCCTTATATTGTAGCAATGTCTTCTTGCACTTTAGCTCTTACTTTAACCTTACAAGCTCTTGGTTTAGAAGAAAAAGAAATTATTATGCCTTCTTTTACTATCGCCGCTACTGTTAATGCCGCTTATTGGAATAGATGTAAAATAGTTTTTGCCGATATCGATGCGGAAACTTTTAATTTAGATCCTTATGAAGTAGAGAAGAAAATTACTCCTAAAACTAAAGCAATTATGCCGGTACATACTTTTGGGAATCCTGTAGAAATTAAAGAATTAGAAAAAATTATTAAAGGAAAAGATATAAAATTAGTTTTTGATGCCGCTCAAGCTTTAGGAGCTATTTATCATAAAAAAAGAATTGGAAATTTTGGAGAAGCGGAAGTTTTTAGCGGAAGCCCTACCAAGCATTTTACTTCAATCGAAGGCGGATTTATCGCAACGAGCGATAAAAAATTAGCCCAGAAGCTGAAACTAACCAGAAATTATGGAGTTCTCCCTGATTATAATTGCATTCTGCCGGGATTAAATTCAAGAATGTCAGAAATTCATGCTCTGGTGGGACTTTCTATGCTAAAAGATATTGATAAATTTACTCAAAATAGAAATAAATATGCGAATCTTTATAAAAAACATCTTAAAGATATTCCCGGCATTAGATTTCAAGGAACAACTCAGAATAGTTATTCATCTTATAATTATTTAGGAATTTTAATTAACAAAAAAGAATTTGGTCTTCCTAATAAAATTTTATATAAAGCTTTAGCTAAAGAAAATATTATGACTAAAATTTATTATCATCCCCCGGTGCATAAGCATTTAGCTTATAAGAAATATAATAAAGTATCCTTAAAAAATACTGAAAATATATCTGAAAATATTATTTGTTTGCCTCTTTATAATTATATGGAAGAAGAAATAATTAATGGAATATGCGAAGCTATTCAAAGAATCCATTCTTTTAACAAAGAAATAAAAGTTAAAAAATGAGAAAAGTTTTAATTTCTCCTTCGTCATTTAGCAAAAAATATTTAGAAATTTTAAAAAAGAAAAACTTAAAAATTATTTTAAACCCTTATGGGAGAACTTTTACTAAAGAAGAAATAATGAGATTTTTAAAAGATGCAGATTATTTAATTGCCGGAACAGAAATTTTGAATCAAGAAGTTTTAAAAAAAGCTAATAAATTAAAAGTAATTTCTCGATTGGGTTTAGGAATGGATAATATCGATTTAAAATACGCTAGAAGCAGTAAAATAAAAGTTTTAAAGTTAAATTCAGGGTTGGAAGAAACAGTAGCAGAACTTACTTTAACTTTAATTTTAAGTTTATTAAGAGATATTCCTAATTATAATCAAGAAATAAGAGCGGGAATCTGGAATAAAAGAATGGGAAATTTATTATGGGGTAAAAAGGTGGGTATATTAGGATTAGGAAATATTGCCAAAAGATTAATTGAAATATTAAAAGTTTTTAAGGTTAAAATTTTAGTTAATGATATTAATCCCGATAAAAAATTTATAGAAAATAATCAGCTTAAATTAGTTGATTTTAAAACTCTTTTAAAAGAATCAGATATTTTAAGCTTGCATTTAAATTACTCAAGAGAAAATGAAAACTTAATTTCTTTTAATGAATTTAATTTAATGAAAAAAGATTTAATTTTAATTAATACTTCCCGGGGGAAAATAATAAACGAAGAAGCTTTATATCAAGCTTTAAAAAATCAAAAAATTAAAGCCGCGGCTTTGGATGTTTTTCAAGAAGAACCTTATAATGGAAAATTAAAGGAATTAAATAATGTCATTTTAACTCCTCATATTGGATCATATACTGAAGCTCGAGAAGAAATGGAAAAACAAACAGTGTTAAATTTATTAAAGGCAATATGCTGAAAAATTTAGATAAAATTTATGCCTCTTAAGGTATTGCGACAAACTTTTGTATAATAATAAAAATACTAAAATGGTGTATATGTACCGAACGCATTCAGATTATTGATAAAATAGAAAAGGCTTGTTATAATAAGGATATTTTAATTAAGGGAAATTTTTTAGAAAAGCCGTTAGAGGGCTTTTTAGGATTACCTTGGGCACTAAAAAATATATGGAAAAGCTAATAAAAGTATTATTAAATATAAAGGGGGAGACAGATTAATGAAAAGTAAAGTTCGAGAAAAAGGTTTAGAGATAATCCTCAAAAATGGCAGACCTACAGGGGATTATTTTAAATTTAAAAGATTATCAAAGACTTCTAGAGCGTTTAGAAGATTTAAAAGTTCTTAAAGAAATGAGAAAAAAAACTTTAAAATTTAGTAAATTAGAAGAATTTCTTCATAATTGATATGGAAAATAAATATCTTCTTAAGCTAAAAGAAATAGTCATAGATTTTTTAAAAGATGAAGAAGCAAGAATAATCCTTTTCGGTTCCAGAGCAAGAAAAGAGGATTATATTTCTTCAGATATAGACATAGGAATTATACCTTATAGAAGAATTGATCAAATGAAGATTACTCTTTTAAGAGAAAAAATAGAGAACTTAAATATACCTTATAAGGTGGAAATAGTAAATTTTCAAGATATTTCAGAAGATTTTAAACATCTTGCTTTAAAGGATGCGGTGATATGGAAAGATTAAGTTTAAAATATAAAGATGCTCTCAAAGCTTTAAAGACTCTTGAAGATATTTTTAAAGAGCCATTTTCAATTATTATAAGAGATGCGGCTATTCAGCGTTTCGAATATACTTTTGAAGCTTTATGGAAGTTTTTAAAAGAATATCTTAAAGAAAAAGAGGGTATTATGTCTAATTCTCCCAAAACTTGTTTTAGAGAGATTTTTTCCTTGGGGTTTTTATTAGAAGAAGAAGCTGTTAAATGTTTAGAAATGACCGATAGAAGAAATGATACTTCCCATACATATAAAGAAGAAGTAGCCGAGATGATTTATAGTAAAATAAAAGAATATTTTTTATTAATGAAAGATTTATTAAATAAATTTGAAAGTAAAATTTAAGAGTTAAAATGAAGGAAAAAGTAGTAGTCTTTGGGGGTTCAGGTTTTTTAGGCAGCCATATCGCTGATGAATTAACTCTTCGGGGATATGAAGTTGTTATTTTTGATTTAAAAGATTCTAAGTATTTAAAAGAAAATCAAAAATTTGTTAAGGGAGATATTTTAGACTTTAAAAAGATAAAGGAAACAGTTTCTGGATCTGATTATATTTATAACTTTGCAGGATTAGCGGATTTAAATAAAGGGATGAGCGAAGCTATTGAAACTGTTAAACAAAATATTTTAGGCAATGTGCATATTTTAGAAGCCTGTAAAGAATTTAAAGTAAAAAGATATATTTATGCCAGCACTGTATATGTTTATAGCAATACAGGCGGTTTTTATCGTTGTTCTAAACAAGCTGCAGAGATTTATATTGAAAGTTATCAGAAATATTTTAACTTAGACTTTACAATTTTACGTTTTGGTACAGTTTATGGACCAAGAGCAAATGGATCTAATAGTATCTATAGATATTTAAAACAAGCTTTGAAAGAAGATAAAATTACTTATTATGGAAATGGCGAAGAGATTAGAGAATATATTCATGTTAGAGATGCGGCTAAATTAAGCGTAGATATATTAAGTGAAGAATATGAAAATCAACATATTATGATTACCGGCCATTATCCAATGAAAGTTAAGGATCTTTTAGAAATGATTAAAGAAATTCTTCATAAAGATTTAAAAATTGAGTATAAAAAACCTCAAGATGGATTAGGTAATGACAGCCATTATAAAATTACTCCTTATATTTTTCATCCTAAAGTGGCTAAAAAAGTTGTTTCTCATTCTTATTTAGAATTAGGGCAGGGTCTGCTTGATTCTATTACAGATATTTATGAAAATATTAAGTAATTGTGAAAGTTTAAATGGTTTATCTTAAAGTAAATCCTAATTTACATAGTTTAACCAAGGGAACAATTCATGATATTTCCGAGAAGATTTATTTGGAATATCGAAAAAAATGGCATGAATATCCTAAGAATTTTTATGTTTCCGATTTTCCGCTTCATTTAGATATTGAGATAAGCAGTTACTGTAATTTAAAATGTCTTTTTTGTCTGCGGCAGGTTTTTGATATTTCCGATGGTTTTATGGAGTGGGAATTTTACAAGAAAATTATCGATGAAGGAAGCCGAAAGGGACTTTATGCCATAAAATTAAGTTATCGGGGAGAACCTCTTTTACATCCTTTAATTTTTTCTATGATAAAATACGCTAAAGAAAAAGGAATTATAGATGTATGTTTTAACACTAATGCGGTAAAATTAACCAAAGAAGTATCTGAAGAATTAATTGATGCTGGACTGGATAAAATTTTTATTTCTTTTGAAGGTTATACTAAAGAATTTTATGAAAAAAATCGTATTGGAGCGAATTTTGAAGAAGTTTTAAATAATATTAAAAATTTGCAAAATTTCAAAAAAGAGAGAAAAAGTTTTATCCCTCAATTAAGAATTCAAACTGTTTTATTGCCGGAATTAAACAGTAATGATTTGGAAAAATATGTTAATTTTTGGAAAGAAATTGCCGATCAGGTAGTTTATTTAGATTATCAGGATGAATCAGGAGAACATCGCGGCAGTATAGTTGATTGGGCGTGTCCATTTTTATGGCAGCGTTTAACTATTACTTATGATGGAAAAATTTTACCCTGTTGTCATGATTTTAAAGAATATTCCTTATTGAATAATATAGATAAAATTACTATTGAAGAAGCATGGAAATGCGAAAAGGAGAAAAAGTTAAGGAATTTACATCAAAATGGTCAAGCCCATAAAATTTTATCTTGCGATATGTGCGCGTTTAGGGCTTCTCAAATTAAATTAATATGA
>JACPDS010000026.1 GCA_016183885.1 Armatimonadota bacterium | reverse complement strand
GCTGGATTTATCGGTTTAGCTTTGGTAATGATTTTTATGGTTTGGTACTATCATTTACCGGGATTAGTGGCTAATTTAGCCTTAATAATTTATTCTATGGTTTTGTTAGCGATTATGTCTTTATGGAGTTTTGTTTTAACATTGCCCGGAATTGCCGGCTTCATTTTATCAATTGGAATGGCTGTAGATGCAAATATTTTAATATTTGAGCGTTTAAAAGAAGAATTAAAAGCTAAAAAAACCATAAGAAACTCGTTAGAAATTGGTTTTAAAAGGGCTTTCAGCTCAATTTTAGATTCTCATGTGACTACTTTTTTGGGAGCCTTAGTATTATATTATTATGGTTCCAGTTCTGTTAAAGGATTTGGCTTGACTTTAATGCTTGGAACTGCTTTAAGTTTAATTACCGCAGTATTTGTCACGCGGGTATTTTTAGAACTCATTGTAAATAATAATTTAGCAATAAACAGAAAATCATACGGAGGACAATAAAAATGAATTTAGCTTTAAATTTCAGCCAAGCTAATTTAATTAATATGCTCATTGCCTTAATCATTATGCTGGGAATGTGTATTTGGGCGGAAAGTTTCCATCGCAAGACTTATAATATTATTGGATTAAGAAAATGGTTTTTTGGGCTTTCTTTATTGTTAATGGGATTAGGAATTTTTTCGCTATTTACTAAAGGTTTAAATTTAGGGTTGGATTTTACCGGCGGAACTATTTTTGAATTAGGTTTTCATAATAAAATAGAAGCGGAATCTTTAAGAACATCGTTAAAAGAATTTGACCTTAATCTTGGCGATGCGGTAATTCAACTTGAAGAAGGGGAAAAAAATTCTTTGCAAAAAGTTTTAATTCGTGTTAAGAAAATTACCGGAGAAAACTTAAAAGCAGATAAAATTAATAATTTAGTTAAATATTTAGAAAATAAATTCGGCAAAATTGAAGTTTATAAAACTGAAAATATCGGACCAGTTATCGGTGAAGAATTAAAACAAAAAGCGTTGATAGCTTTAATCATTGCTTTAGTATCTCAATTAATTTATATTACTTTTCGTTTTGGAAATCAAATGCGTTATGGATTAGCGGCTGATATTGCTATGGCTCATGACATTATTATTATGGTAGGATTATATTCTTTATTCGGCAAACAAGCTGATTCTCCATTTCTAGCGGCTTTATTAACTGTAATCGGATATTCGGTAATGGATTCAATTGTAATTTTTGACAGAATCAGAGAAAATTTAAAATTATTCAAAAAGGGAGTATTTGAAGAAATAGTAAATGTTTCTATTAATCAAACTATGACCCGTTCTATTAATACATTAATGACCTGCCTTATAACTGTGGTAGCTCTTTATTTTTTAGGAGGAAGCACTTTAAAAAATTTTGCTTTTGCTCTTTTAATCGGCTTAACTTCCGGAGCTTATTCTTCTATATTTATCGCCAGCCCGCTTTTAGTAATTTTAGATAATTATCTTAAGAAAAAAGAAAAAGAAAAAGTGCTTCAACGAAGATTAACCTTAGAAAAACAAGCCGAAAATCCTAATAAAATAAGAACTGATTCTTCGCCTTTAGAAGAAAATTATCCAGCTCCGGAAGAATTTAGCGCTTCCAGTTCTTCTCCAAAATTAATCCCCCAAAAAATAAAAAGAAAAAAAAGACGAAAATAATTTAGTTTATATCTAAAAATATAAGTTAAATTAAGTATAATTCTAAGAAACAGGGACCTCAATAGGAATTTGTTCTAAAATTTCTTTTAAAATATCAAAAGAAGCTTTAGTCCCCATTCCTTCAGATTTAGGAATTAAGCGGTGGGATAAAGTATAAGGAACCAAACTTTTAATATCATCCGGCAAAACATAATCCCTGCCTTCCATAGATGCTAAGGCTTGAGCTCCTTTAAAAAGAGCCAAACTTCCTCTGGGACTTGCTCCTAAAAAAAGAGCATTATGTTTTCTGGTTTCTTGAACAATTCTAACAATGTAATCTTTTAAAGCAGTATCAATATAAATTTCTCTAACCATTTTCTGAATTTTTAAAAGTTCTTCGGCGCTGATTACCGGGCTTAATGTTTCAATAGGATGTTTAATCTGCTGACGAATTAAGATTTCTTTTTCTGCTTCCATAGAAGGATAACCTAATTGAATCCTTAATAAAAAACGATCTAATTGGGCTTCAGGTAAAGGAAAAGTGCCTTCATATTCAATTGGATTTTGAGTAGCAATAACTAAAAATGGCCGCGGCAGAGCTTTAGTTTCTCCGTCTATAGTAACTTGTTGTTCTTCCATAGATTCTAGAAGCGAAGATTGAGTTTTAGGAGTAGCTCGATTAATTTCATCGGCTAAAACAACTTGATGGCAAATAGGACCTGGACGAAATTCAAAATCTCCTTTTTTTTGATTATAAATATTAATCCCGGTAATATCGGAAGGTAAAAGATCTGGAGTGCATTGAATTCTGGCAAAACTGCACCCTAAAGATTTAGCGATAGCTTTAGCTAAAGTAGTTTTTCCTATTCCCGGAACATCTTCTACTAAAATATGTCCTTCGCAAAGTAAAGCCGCTAAAACCAATTTTATTTCTTTAGTTTTTCCTACAATAACTTTTTCCACATTTTCAATTACTTTTTTGGTAATTTCCGATACTTGCACTTTTTTTCACCTCCCCTTATTTTAAATATTCTTCAATATAAGGAGCGCTTCCGGGAATTCCGTGAAGATCGATATTAATTATTTTTCCATCGTAAGAAATAAAAGGCGCGTCAGTCCGCATC
>JACPDS010000197.1 GCA_016183885.1 Armatimonadota bacterium | reverse complement strand
CTTTTAAAACTAAATTGCCTTTGATAGTTTTAAATACAGTGTCAATTGGTGAAGATAAAAGCTTGGTTTGATACCTAAAGTTTTCGCCTAAATAAAAAAAAGCGCAGGCAGAGGTAATTATTTTTAAGTTGGAAGCTGGAATAAGAGAAAGATTTTCTTTTTTTGCGTAGATTGTTTTTCCGCCGGACTTAACTAAAACGCCGATTTGGGATGATTTAAGTTCAGGATTTCTATTAAAAAAATAATTTATCTTTTTATTTAATAGTAAAGAATCGGCTAAAGTTATTTGAATTAAAATAATAAATAATAGGCTAAAATAACTTAAAAAATTTTTCATTTTTTTAATAGAAATTTCGATCTAAACTTCTATATTGAATAGCTTCGGCGATATCTATAGTTTCAATTTCATTATTTTGGTTTAAATCGGCAATTGTTCTTGCTAATTTAAGGATGCGGTCATAGGCTCGGGCGCTTAATCCTAATTGTTTAATGGCGCTTTGAAGCAAGCTCTGGCTTTCTTTATTTATTTGACAAAACTGGCGCAAATCTCGATGATTCATTTTAGCGTTAGAATAAATTTTTTTATCTTTAAAACGCTCTTCTTGAATTTTTCTGGCTTTAATTACTTTAAGGCGCATTTCAAGAGAAGTTTCATTATTTTGATAATGAATTAATTCTTCGGGTTTTAAACGGGGCACTTCAATTTGAATGTCAATCCGGTCTAAAAGCGGTCCGGAGATTTTCTTAAAGTATTTTTTAATTTGCGCCATCGTGCAGGAGCATTCTCTTGCCGGATCTGAAAAAAAACCGCAGCTGCAGGGATTCATTGCCGCGATTAACATAAAAGAAGCTGGATAACTTAAAGAAGCGCGGGCGCGTGAAATAGTAATTTTTTCGTCTTCCAAAGGCTGTCTTAAAACTTCTAAAACTTCTCTGGAGAATTCAGGCAATTCATCTAAAAAAAGCACTCCTAAATGCGCTAAACTAATTTCTCCGGGCTTGGGAACCGAACCTCCCCCGATTAAACCAGCGGCTGAGGCGTTGTGATGAGGAGCTCTGAAAGGGCGTTCAGTAATTAAAGTATTATCCTGTGTTAATAATCCGCAGATACTATATAATTTAGTTGCCTCTAAGGCTTCTTCTTTGGACATTTCCGGTAAAATGGTGGGAACTCTTTTAGCCAGCATTGTTTTCCCGCTTCCGGGCGGTCCGATCATTAAAATATTATGCCCTCCGGCGGCGGCAATCATTAGCGCTCTTTTAGCTTGGGTTTGTCCTTTTACTTCTTGAAAATCTAAAGAGAAATGAGGAGTGTTTTTAATAAAATTTATTTTTTCCCCTTGAAAAGCTAAAGGAGATTCTTGATTTAAAACTTCTACTGTTTCTTTTAAGGATACCGCGGGATATAAGTTTATATTTTCTACTAAAGCCGCTTCCTTAAGATTTTGGCGGGGAAAAATAAAATTTTTAAAGCTTTGTTTTTGCAAATGTATAGCTATAGGTAAAATTCCTTTTACCGGCTGTAATTCTCCGTCTAAAGAAAGTTCTCCGAGAGCTAAATAAGTTTGAAGCCGATTAAGCTTTATTTGGGAAGTAGAAGCTAAAATTCCTAAGGCTATCGGCAGGTCGAAAGCCGGTCCTTCTTTTTTTATATTAGCCGGCGATAAATTAATTGTGATGCGTTTATTTGGGAATTCAAATCCGCTGTTTTTAATGGCTGATCTTACTCTTTCTTTAGATTCGCTTACAGCCGTATCAGGCAATCCGACAATATTAAAAGCCGGCAGACCGAGGGAAACATCCGCTTCTACTTTAACTGTATAAGCGTTTATCCCTGAAATAGCGCTGGAATTAATTTTAGCGAGCATATTATTTTTTATTCTAGGAGAGGAAAGTTTTTCCCTACTTTAAAAATAAATTTAACAAAAATTTAACAAAAATTTAACAACTTTTTAAACAAAATAGTTTATAATTAAATTAATAAATAATTTTAAAGCGGGGGTGTTTTGTTATGGGAGATATAAATAATATATTTTCTATGGGCAGACAAGATATGCTGTCAGCTCTACAAATGCAGCAAATGATAAAAGGCAGTCCTTTAGGGAATTTAGCGCAGTTCCAAATCCCGCCATCGGCGGGACAAATGCCTAATGCTGATCTCCAACAGGTTCAATCTTTTAATCCTCAAGACAGTTTAGCATTTTCAAATCCATCGGTTTTGAATTTGCAGAATAGTCCTTTTGCCAATAATGCCAATATGACTTCATTTTTTACTAATTTTTCAATAAGTAATTTTCAAAATCAAATGATGCAGAATTTAGCTCTTAATAACCAAAAAATAAAACAGCAATCGGAAGCGCGTTTAAATCAAGCTTCTACCGATTTAAACAGCGCTAGAGGCGAATTTCAAGGCTTGCAAAATCAGGTTAGTCAATTAGAATCGGAAATTCAAAATTTACAAGATCAACAGGCGGGGCTAGAAGAAGGGCGTGTTTTTACGCTTAATTCTTATACTATTGGGCAAAAGGAAGAACAGCTTAAGGGATTAAAGGGAAAACTTGCTCAAGCTGACCAAAAAGTTAAAATATTAGGAATGCGCTATAATCAATTTAGTATCCAGCTCTATAAATTTAGGAGGCGGAGGAGGAATTTCCGGACAATTACCTCCTAATTTGCAGAATATTTCCGCTCAACTTTTTGACCATGGCGGAAGAGCTTAAAATATAAATAAAGAGAATATCATAATTTTTATAAAAGACTAAGTTTTTCGCTTAGTCTTTTTTTATTTTTTTAATTATTCTGTCTTCTGGATTCTGGCTCCTGAATTTTTTAAGTTAAATTTAGATATTAGAATTTAGATTTTTCTTGTTTTAATAAGCTTTTGCTTTTCTTAAATGAAAGGAATTTTAGTAATTTAAGTGAATAGTTAAAATTAAAAAAAGGGGTGATAATTTTTGAGCGAGGAACAAGAATTTTTAATTAACGGCGCTAAAGAAAATATTTTACCGCATTAT
>JACPDS010000196.1 GCA_016183885.1 Armatimonadota bacterium | reverse complement strand
ATTGCTACAGGGTCCATGTCTAATTTGCCTTATGAATGCGGTATTAGTCGTCCGCGTTTTTTTTATAAAAGCGTGCAGACTGAATTAGAAGTAATAGACTTAGAAGGAGCGGAAATTTATGTGGGAGAAAAAATTGCTCCAGGTTCATTTGGATATGCGGTAGCTACTAGTAAAAAATTAGCTAAAGTAGGCGTGATTACGCATTTAAAAGCTAAAAGTTGTTTTGAAAATTTAATTAATAGTAAATTTCTAAAGGAGCGTTTAAAAAGTTCTTTGGAATTAGTAAAATATAGACGCATCCCCATGGGGATGCCTAAATCAAGCCAAAATGGCCGAATAATCGCTTTGGGAGATGCCGCCGCGCAGCTTAAAACTACTACCGGAGGCGGAGTTTATACCGGTCTTGTTTGTTCCGATATTTTAGTGAAGAATATTAAAGAAGCTTATAATGGTAAAGATTTTAGTCTTAAAAAGATTGGAAATTATGATAAAGCATGGAAAAAGGCTATTGGGTTAGAACTTCAAGCTGGACTCCTTGTGAGAAGTTTTTTTGAAAAGGTGGAGGATAAATACCTAAATAAACTTTTTGGTTTGATGACCGTTCCTGCTATAAGTGAAATTATTTCCCAAAAAGGAGATTTTGATCGTCACCGCGATTTAATTATTGCTTTAATGAAAATACCTGAAGTAAGGAAGTTAGTTTTAGAGATTATTAAAAGGAATTTGCCTCAAAAAAGATTTTTTACCAGTATAGTAAATTATGTAGATAGTTTAATTTAAGGAAATGGATAAAATAAACCACAGAGATTATTTAGGGATTTAAAGATGATTTATGATGTAATAGTTTGCGGATTAGGGCCTGCTGGAGCAATGAGCGCTTATGAATTAAGTAAAGCCGGCATGAATGTTTTAGCTTTAGAGAAAAAGAAAATGCCTCGTTACAAAGCCTGCGGAGGATGTCTTTCTCCTAAAATAATTAAAATAATTCCCGTAGATATTAGCGATTTAATCGAAAGAACTGTTTATACAGTAGGATTTACTTATTGTTTTAAGGAAGAATTTTTAATTTCCGCCAAAAGGCCGATTGGACATATGTTAATGAGAGATAAATTTGATTATTTATTGGCGGAGAAAGCTAAGGAAACCGGAACGGTTATAAAAGAAGATGAAGCCTTGATTGCTTTAGAAGAATCTAAAGAGTTTATAAAAGTAAAAACCTCCAAAGGCGATTATCAAACAAGATTTTTAATTGGCTCAGATGGAGCAAATAGTATTGTGGCAAAATCTAATAATTTAGCTAAGAAGAAAAGACTTTTTCTTACTTTAACTTCAGAAATTTTTGTTAATATGGATTTATTAGAAGAAAATTCTAAGATTGCCTGGGTGGATATGGGGAATGTTCCTTATGGATATGCTTGGATTTTTCCTAAAGGTAAACATGTTACTTTAGGATTGGGTGTTTTTCAGACTAAAAAAAATTCTAAATCTCCCATAAGTTATTTACATAAATTTATTAATTCTCATAAATTATTAAAAGGCGCGAAATTACAGAAAGTTTATGGGCATCTTCTTCCCACTTTAGTTGATTCTCGAGTGAAAATTTCTAAAGGAAGAGTTTTTTTAATTGGCGACGCGGCAGGACTTGTAGATCCATTTTTAGGAGAGGGAATTTATTATGCTCTTAGATCCGCTCAGATTATAAGTAATCTTATTTTAAATAATAATGGCAATTTAGAAGAACTTAATTTACTTTTTCATAAAAATATCCATCAAGAATTATTTCCTCATTTTAAAGCTGCGGAAAAAATTTCGCGTTTTGTTTTTAATTTTCCTAGATATAGTTATTCCTTATTGCGCGATCATAAATTGCTGGCGGATTTTTATCAAAATGTAATGCAGGGCGAAGATTCATACGAAACTGTATTTGCCAGGATGATTAATAAAGTTAAATTAGGTTTTAAAGAAGGCGCCAGCAAGCAATGGAGAAAAGTTTTAGAAATAATTGGAAGATAAAGGAGGTGAATAGAAAGTTTAAAGATTAAAAATCAAAAATTGTTGATGGGAGATGACGAGATAAATGTATAAAAAAAATTTAATTTTTATTTTAGGTTTTATTTTTTTAATTTTAAGCTTTACTAATCTTTGGGCAGAGGAATCCTCTTATCAAACTTATAATTTAGGATTAGAAGCCGGAGTATGGGCGCCGTCTATCACAGGAAGTTTAAAGTTTGGCAATTCCACTAAAGTTGATTTAATTAGCGATTTAGCTATGAGTAATAGCAGCGCGATAAATTTTGGGATGCAGTATAATCTTAGTCCTCAAGTTAACTGGCAGTTATATTATTTTGATTTAGGAAATACCGGCTCTAAGAGTATTGTTAATCAATTTAACTGGCGTTTTAGAAATTTTGCCGTCGGAGATATAGTTAATTCCAGCTTAAAAGTAAGAATGCTTGATGTTTTGTATGAGAAAAATCTTTATCGTTTGCCTGAAGGAGAGTTGAATGTAGATTTAGGATTAAAATTTGGAAGTTTTGACGTCAGTTTAAATGATACCACTCAAAGTTTTACTGTTAGTCAGTCTTTAAGCGGCTTTATGCCTCAAGTGGGATTTTCAGGAAAAATGAAGATTACTGAAACTTTAGATGGTTTTTCTAGATTTTATTTTATAAAAGCCGATTCTTCCGGAAGAACGGCTGGAATGGTTGATTTAATTTCCGGTTTGAAATGGAATTTTTATAATAATTGGAGCGCTGATTTAGCTTATAAATGGTTTCAATTAACCGGAAAAAATAATCTCAGTCAAGATGAAATTAATTTTAATTATGGCGGACCTTTAGCTCAAATAAGATATAATTTTTAATAAAAATAAATATAAAAACTAAGAGAACAAAAGAGAGAAGTATATATTCTCCAGCGCGCTCTCTTTTGTTTGTTAAAGTGGAGCATAAAATATGAAAGAAAAAGTTGAAGAAGTTTTAAAAGATATTCGTCCTGCTTTACAGGCTGACGGAGGCGATATTGAATTAGTAGAAGTAATGGATAAAGTAGTAAAAGTAAGATTAAAGGGGGCTTGCTACGGATGTCCGATGTCGTCTTTTACTTTAGCTATGGGAGTTGAAGCAACTTTAAAAGAAAGGATTCCGGAGATTGAAAGGGTTGAAGCGGTTGAATAAACATTATGATTTATTTAGGTTTTTTATTGCATATTTATCAACCTCCCACACAACTAGATAAAGTTCTTGCGGAAATTGTTAATGAATGTTATCAACCTTTATTAGAATTAATTGATTTAAGAGAAGATGCTTATTTTACCATTAATTTAAATTGGTCTTTAACAGAAAAGTTTTTAAATAAAGGATATAATAATTTAATTGAGTTAATTAAAAAAAATTTAGAAAAGAAGAAAATTGAAATTACCGGTACCGCGGCATACCATGCTATTTTACCTTTAATACCTTCCATTGACCGCAGCCGTCAAATTTTATTAAATTATAAAAAAAATCGAGAATTTTTGGGAAAATTTTATCGTCCCAGCGGAATTTTTCCCCCTGAGATGGCTTTTGGGCATGAAATAATCGATACTATTAAAGAATTAGGATATCGCTGGGTTATTACGGAAGATATTCCTTATTGGTGTATTCATCAAGAAGTTCCTTATAATTATATACCTGTTGTGGATGAATTGGCGGTATTTTTACGTTCAAGCTTTTGGAGCAATAAGATTAGTTTAGAGCATAATATTAAAGGGGAAAAATATCAAGGAGATGAGCTCGTTAATTGGTTGATTCAGGATTTAGAGAAGTGGTTTAAGGGAGAGGATGGTTATATTATTTTAGCTATGGATGGGGAGACTTTTGGACATCATATTAAAGGATATATAGAGAATTTTTTAGTTAAGTTTTTAGATGCGCTTAAATTAAACCAAAATAAAATTAAGCTTTTAAATATTTCCAATTTATTGAAATTATTTCCATTAAAAGATAAAGAAATTCCGCCGGGAAGCTGGTCAACTTCGCCATCTGATTTTTGGGAAGGCAATTTTTTTCCTCTTTGGAAAAATAAATATAATCGTTGTCATCAATTACTTTGGGAGTTAACCGAACTTGCCATTCAATCGGTAAAAAAATTAGAAGAAAATTTAGATCAAAGTTTAAATAGTTGCACTTTTTGGTGGTGCGCGGTTAATCCGGAAGAAATTAGCCCAATCACTATTTCTGGAATTAGTATGTTAATCGATGTAATTCGACAGGCTAATTCTTTAGATTTAGATAGAGCTTTAAAAATTAAAGAAGAATTAACTCAAGCTTTTCAAAATAATAAATGCTACTAAAAAGATTGTCAGGACATCCTGATAATTTTAAATTATAAATTTTAAGCAAAGCGGCAATATGAAAGTAGTTTTTGTTTATCCTGATTTAAATTATTTTGGGAATCATCTTCGCTATCCAGGCGTGATTTCTCTAGGGATTGCTTATTTATCTTCTTCTTTAAAATCATCCGGCCATGAAACTTCTTTAATTCATATTATTGATAAATATGATCCGGATTATTATTTAAACATTTTAAGTAAATTTAATCCTCAAGTTGTAGCTTTTAGTTCTTTTACTCATCAATTTAAATTAGTTAAATCTTTAGCTAAATTAACCAAGGAAAATTTTAAAGTTATTACTATTTGCGGGGGTATTCATCCCAGCATTGCTCCTGAAGAATGTATAAAAGTTGATGATTTAGATATAATCTGTCAGGGTGAAGGAGAAGAAGCAATAGTTGAACTTTGCGATAAATTAGAAAAAAATGAAGTTATTATAAATATCAAAAATTTATGGATAAAAGAAAATAATAAAATATATAAAAATTCTGTTAGACCATTAGAAGAAAATTTAGATAAACTGCCTTTCCCTGACCGCTTATTGTATGATTATTACAATATTTGGGATGGGCAGGTAAAAGTTATTCAGGTCTTGGCAGGCAGAGGATGTCCTTATGATTGCAGTTATTGCTGTAATCATCAATATAAAGAAATATATAAGAATTCTAAATATGTTAGATTTAGAAGCCCAAGAAATGTTATTGCGGAAATAAAGGAAGCTCGAATACATTATAAAGATGTAAAATTCGTAAATTTTTTAGATGATACTTTTTGTTTAAGAAAAGATTGGCTGAAAGAATTTCTTCCTTTATATAAAAAGGAAATTAATCTGCCGTTTCATGCTAATACGAGAATTAATCTTCTCGATGATGAATTAATGAAAATGTTAAAAGATGGAGGGGCAGAGCATTTAGCTTTAGGGATAGAAAGCGGGAATGTTGAAATTAGAGAAAAAATATTAAATAGAAAAATGACTAATCAAAAAATTATTGAAGCTTTTAATTTAGGCAATAAGCATGACGTAAAATTATCTAGTTATAATATGCTGGGCAATCCTTACGAAGGTCTGGGGCAGATTTTAGAAACTATTAAATTAAACGCTAAAATTAATCCCCACAGCATGCATGTTTCTATTTTTCAGCCTTATCCTTATACAAAATTATATGATCTTTGCAAGGAAAATAACTTGCTTGGGAAAGAAGAAGTTTCTACTTTTTTCGGAAAAAGCATTTTAAAACAAGATAGCCTTACTGGAAAAGAAGTTGATTTTGCTTATTTTTATTTTAAACCTTTAGTGAAGCTTTATAAGTTAGTTTATAAGCTTCCAGGAAAATTCAGCGCTTCAGCGGAAAAAATTTTAGATAAGTTTTATTTTAAAAGAAATTTTTATCCTTTTTATCTTTCTTTGAAGCCTTTTTTTAAAAACTCTAAGAAAATTATTAATTTTATTTTAAAATTTATTAATTTAAAAGATTCAAACTTTAAACGCCTCGTAAGTTTCAGGAAAAAAGGGGGTCAGGTCTTGCAATAACACATTTTATTTTTACTGCAAAATTTTATTCAGGCACATTATTTACTTTGCAATGTAAAATTTGACAAAATGTTGGATTGCAACAGGCTGTCCGAAAACTAATTTCAAAACAAGTCAAAATCCCCGGTTTACATAAATAAAATAATTTTTATTAAAAATACACATTAAAAATCAAATTGCACATTTTAAAAAAGCAAAATTTTCATT
>JACPDS010000188.1 GCA_016183885.1 Armatimonadota bacterium | reverse complement strand
AAAACTAAATTTTGAGCTTCCTCTTGCGAAATTCTTAAAGCAGGTTTAGGTAGTTCTTCTATGCTTTGTAATAATTTTTTTTCTAAATTTAAGTTTAGATTTATTGCTTTTAAAAGCAATTCCTGATCTAAATAATTCCAGCAAATTTGTTTAGCTAAAGTCATCCTCACATATTCGGCAATTAAATCAATTTTTTCTATTTCTTCAAAATGGTCTCCCACTACTTCTAAAATAGTAATTAAATCCCGCAGGGAAACTTTTTCCAGCAATAGGTTGTGTAAAATTAAACGCAGTTTTCTTAATTTATAATTATCTTTAAGATAATCTTCCGCCACAATGGGATGAGTTGAAGCTATATCTTCTAAAATATTCCTTTAAGTGTCCGATTAATATGATTAAAGGACCGTAAATTGTACAGCCTTTATCTTCCGCTTTTTTTAAATCTTTAGATTCAATCCATTTGGCGGGCATTTTATAAATTGGATCTTGGGCGCTCCAGCCTTGAAATTCTCCTAATTCTTCTAATTTATCGATTATTAAATAACGTTCCAAAAATATTTCTCCGCTTGCAGCCGGTGTTTCTCGAATTTTTAATATATATTGGCTGGGCAGGAGATTTAAATTATCGGTTATTTTAATTCCGGGAATAATTAAACCTATTTCCAATGATAATTCTTTTCTTAATTGATTGATTTGTTCTAAAAGCGGAGCTTGATAATAAGTATCAATTAAACTCAGGAGATTTTTCCCTAATTCTAAAGTTAAAGAATTTCTCTCAATGGAATTATTGATAGGATTTTTTATATTTTCTTGATTCATATATTAATTTAAAAAGTATATAAATATCTTTCAATTTCAAAACGATGCACTTGGCAATTGTAAATTTCCCATTCTAAAAGTTTTGCTTCTATTAAATTTTTAAAAATATGAAGTCCTAAAGCTTCTTGAATTAATTCATCTTCTTTTAAAGATTCGATAGCTTCTTTTAAATTTTCAGGGAGCGCGCCGATTCCTAATTCTTTTTTTTCTTGTTCGTTCATAGCATAAATATTTTTATTAACCGGCTTCCCCGGGTCAATTTTTTTTTCAATTCCGTTTAAACCGGACGCTAGCATTACTGTAAGCGCTAAATAAGGATTGCAGGATGGATCGGGACTGCGCAGTTCAGTTCTAGTAGCTTTTCCTCGAACAGCCGGAACGCGCACTAAAGGACTGCGATTGCGTTCTGACCAGGCGATATGAACCGGAGCTTCATAACCGGGAACAAGTCTTTTATAAGAATTAATTAAAGGATTGGTAATTAAAGTAAAGCCTCTTACATGGTTTAATAATCCTCCAATGTAATATAGACATGTATCGCTTAATTGATAAGGCTTTTTAGGGTCGTAAAAAATATTTTCTTGTCCTTTAAATAAGGATTGATGGGTATGCATTCCCGAGCCGTTAATTCCAAAAACCGGTTTAGGCATAAAAGTGGCATGTAAATTATGTTTTAAAGCGATAGTTTTTACCGCTACGCGAAAAGTAGCTATATTATCTGCGGTAGTAAGAGCATCGGCATACATAAAATCAATTTCATGTTGTCCCGGCGCTACTTCATGATGGGAAGATTCTATTTTAAATCCCATCTGTTCTAAAGTTTCCACCATTTCAGTGCGGGCTTCTTCGCCTAAATCAATCGGAGGCAGATCGAAATATCCGCCTTGATCATGTGTAATTGTAGTGGCTCTGCCGTCTTTATCTTTTAAAAATAAAAAAAATTCCGCTTCCGGACCTGCATTCATGGTATATCCTAGTTTTTGAGCTTCAGCAATTATCTTTTTTAGTCTTCCTCTGGGACAGCCTTCAAATAAAGTTCCGTCAGGATTATAAATATCGCAGATTAAACGCGCTTCAGAACTATTTTCTTTATTTTTCCATGGAAAAATAACAAAGGTATCCGGATCAGGGCGCAAATACATATCAGATTCTTCAATTCTTACAAATCCTTCAATTGAAGAGCCGTCAAACATAATTTTTCCTTCTAATGCGCTTTCTAAATCTTCAACAGGGATAGCTACATTTTTAATGATTCCCATAATATCGGTAAATTGCAGGCGGATAGATCTTACTTTTTTTTCTTTAGCGGATTTTATTAGATCTTGTTTCGAAAATTTAGACATTTATAACCCCCTATCTTAAACACAGAGCACACAGAGAAAAAAATTATTTTCCGGCTTTGGCGGAATCTCATCCTTCCAGAAACAAGACTCTGTGATCTCTGTGGTTTATCATATCATCTCCTTAATTATGCCTTAAGAAGTAAGTGTTAAGTTATTTCGATTTTTAATGCTTATCGTTTTTTTTCTTTTTAACTTACAAGGCTTAATTTTATTATTATTCACTTTTTTTAGCTTATTATCCTTCTTTAAAAACAAAAGCAGGAATTTCTATATATTTGATTAAATAACTTCAAAATTAATTTTATAATCGTCTTGCAGAAGATTACCCCGATACGCGTCGGGATTGATGAATGCAAGTAGAGACGCAAAATTTTGCGTCTCTAGATTGGTCGCGGATATTTATAAGGAGGGATTTTAGTGTTTTGCGATGATTGTAAAAAGCATCCGGCTACTTTCCATTTAACAAAAATTGTTAATAATGTCGGCACAGAAATTCATCTTTGCGCTGAATGCGCCAGTCAACGTATGGGTGATAATTTTTTTACCGAGCCTCCTGTAATAGTGGCGAATATTTTTTCTTCTCTTTTGCCTATTCAAGGACCTAAGCCTATAAAAATTAAAGAACAATGCGGTTTTTGCAAATTAAATTTTCAAGAATTTATTAATTCCGGTTTTCTTGGCTGCAGCGAGTGTTATAAATATTTTGCTAATCTTTTAGGTGATTTTTTAAGAAAAATTCATGGAACCAACCAACATTTAGGGAAAATTCAAAAACGGCGCGGGAGAAAAATTCAATTAAGAAGGGATATTCAGCATTTAAGAGAAGACTTACGTAAAGCTGTGCAAATAGAAGATTATGAAAAAGCCGCTAAAATTCGAGATAAAATCAAAAAGATGGAAAGTGAAATAGGGGAATAGCCTTGAAAAAAAGAGAGAGAAAAGTTGACTGGCTAAAAGGAGAAGGACCTCAGGCTAATATTGTTTTAATCAGCCGTATCCGTTTAGCGCGCAATTTAGAAAAAATTCCTTTTCCTCATCGAGCCGGCAAAGAAGATTTAAAAAAAATTATCCTTTTAACTAAAGAAGCTATTAGTAAAGAAGAATTACTTAACGATTTTTATTTTTTAGATTTAGAAAAAATTTCCGATTTAGAACAACAAGTATTGATAGAAGAACATTTTATAAGCCCTATATTTGCCCAGCAAAAAATAAAACGAATTATTTATATTAATCCTTCGGGAAATTTAAGTATTATGATAAATGAAGAAGATCATTTGAGAATGCAAACCCTTATGTCAGGTTTGCAATTAGAAGAAGCATGGGAATTGATTGATAAAGTGGACGATAGTTTAGAGAAATACTTAGATTTTGCTTTTCATGATAAGTGGGGTTTTTTAACTACTTGTCCCACTAATGTGGGAACAGGAATGAGAGCTTCAATAATGCTGCATTTGCCGGCTTTAGTTTTAACAAATTTAATGCCTAAAATTATACCCACTATAGTTCAATTAGGTTTAGCCGTAAGGGGCTTATACGGGGAGGGAACCGAAACTCAAGGCAATCTCTTTCAAATTTCCAATCAAATAAGTTTAGGTTTGTCCGAGAAAGATATTTTAACTAAAATTATAGAGATTGCTTCTCAAATAATAGAGCAGGAGCAAAATGCCCGTTTAAACTTAAAAAAAGGAGTTTCAATTCAATTATATGACCGCATCCAACGTTCTTTTGGAATTATGCGTCATGCCCGGATGATTACTTCTATAGAAGCTTTAGAACTTTTATCAATGCTGCGTTTAGGAGTAGATTTAAAAATTTTGCCGGGAATTCCTTTAAAAGCGTTAAATGAACTTTTTATTTTAATTAAACCCGCATCGCTTCAAAAGTTTTTTAAAGAAGAATTAGATCCTTTGCAAAGAGATATAAAAAGAGCCGATATTATTAGAGAAAAGATTTCTAAATATTAAATTAGGATTTAATCAGGCGGTCATAAAACTTTGTTATTTTTTAAGAAAATAAGCGAAACGCCCCGATGTAAATTCGGGAGACATACAGGTCAAAAAATTTAAATTCTAAACAATATAATATTAAAAATTTAACGAAGAATTCAGTATTTAGAATATAGGAGACAGAATAATAAAAAATATTCTGAATTCTGACTCCTGTCTTCTGGATTCCTTAATCTAAGTTTAGGATTTAGGATTTATTTTATAGAGTTTTGTGATTTATTCACAAGTCTCTTAATTATATTAGAAGATTAGGAGGTATTTTTATTATGTGGGAACCTTTTACTGAAAGAGCAAGGCGGGCAATTATTCTCGCTCAAGAAGAAGCTCAACGCTTAGGGAATAATTACATCGGCACTGAACATTTACTTTTAGGTATTATTAGCGAAGGAGAAAGCGTAGCCGCTAAAGTTTTAGAAAGTTTAGGAATTAGTTTACAGAAAGTTCGCCAGGAAGTAGAGGCTATTGTAGGCAAAGGAGGACAAACTATCCAGCAAGAAATGGTTTTTACTCCCCGGGCCAAAAGGGTAATTGAATTAGCCTTTGAAGAAGCTCGCTCCCTTGCTCATAATTACATTGGCACCGAGCATTTACTTTTAGGTTTAATTAGAGAAGGAGAAGGAGTAGCGGCTAGAATTCTTTCTAACTTAGGGATTGAACCAGCTAAGATTCGCTCTCAAATTACACAATTTTTAGGGATAGAGTCGCCTTCACCCCCAGCCAGGGAACGTTTTAAAACTCCTACTTTAGATCAATACGGCAGAGACCTTACTTTATTAGCTAAAGAAAATAAACTTGATCCGGTAATTGGAAGAGATCTGGAAATTGAAAGAGTGATTCAGATTTTAAGCCGCAGAACTAAAAATAATCCGGCTTTAATTGGAGAACCGGGAGTAGGTAAAACCGCTATTGTAGAAGGATTATCTCAACGTATTTATCGAGGAGAAATCCCTGAACTATTAATGAATAAGAGAGTTGTTCAATTAGATTTAGCGGCTTTAGTGGCCGGAACTAAATATAGGGGAGAATTTGAAGAAAGATTAAAAAGAGTGATGGAAGAAATTAAAGCCGCTGGCGGAGAAATTGTGCTTTTTGTGGATGAATTACATACTATGGTAGGAGCGGGAGCGGCTGAGGGAGCTATTGATGCTTCTAATATTTTAAAACCGGCTTTATCTCGAGGCGAGCTCCAATGTATTGGAGCTTCTACTTTAGATGAATATCGCAAATATATTGAAAAAGATGCCGCGCTGGAGCGCCGTTTTCAGCCGATTATTGTTAATGAACCTTCAGTGGAAGAAACTATTGAAATTTTAAAGGGGCTAAGAGATCGTTATGAAGCTCATCATAAAGTTAGAATTACCGATGAAGCTTTAATTGCCGCCGCTAAATTAGCCGACCGTTATATCAGCGATCGATATTTGCCTGATAAAGCCATTGATTTAATGGATGAAGCGGCATCCCGGGTAAGACTGCAGTCTACTTTGCCGCCAC
>JACPDS010000189.1 GCA_016183885.1 Armatimonadota bacterium | reverse complement strand
TTTCTTTTAATAAAAATATTAAACTTTTGTTTGGAGCTTCGTTTTTACTTAATTTTGCTCATTCAGCCGTTTGGTTATTGACTAATTTTTTATTCATAGAATATGGATATAATCAAGCTCAGTTAGGGCTTTTAAATGCTCTTCCTTCTTTTTCCGTATTTATATGTATTCCTATTGGAATTTTAATTGATAAATATAATTTATTTTATAAAAATTTTTTGCTATTAGGCAGTATTTTAACTCCTCTATCACTTTTAGGGATAGTTTTATTTTCAAAATTTTATTGTTTAGTTTTAATGTTTTTTGTTTCAGGTCTTGCTCTTGGATTGTTTAATTTAGTAGCTTCGCCTTTTATGATGGAAAATAGCATTCCAAATAATAGAAATTATTTGTTTAGTCTGCAGTTTTGTTTGGGTTCTTTAGCTGGTTTTTTAGGCAGCGCTTTATCGGGATATTTACCCAAAATTTTTAGTTTTTTATTAAATAAATCTCATCAATTAATACTTTTAAAATATACTTTTATCGCTATGGCTGGGATAGAATTTTTAGCGTTTATCCCAATCTGTTTTATTGCAAGCCCTCTTAAAAATTATATAAATGAAAAAGAAATTATCTTAAAAGAAAAAGTTAGATATATTTTAGATAAAACAATGCTTAAATTGCTTATACCTATTTTTATATTAGGTTTAGGAGCGGCTCAGGTGATGCCATTTTTAAATATTTTTATTAAAGGAAAATTCCACTTAAACTATATTCAATTGGGGTGGATTTTTGCTTTTGGCAGTTTATTTGTGGCTTTAGCTACTTTAGCGCAGCCTATTTTATCAGATAAAATGGGAAAAATAAATTCGGTGATTTTAGTTCAAGCAATTTCTATTCCTTTTATTTTCATATTAGGGTTTTCTAATATTTTTTGGCTGGTAGGAACGGCATTGTTAATAAGAGGGGCATTAATGAATATGGGCAATCCAATTTATAATGTTTTTGCTATGGAAAATTTATCTTCTAATCAAAGAGTTACTTTTAGCAGCTTAGAATTATTTTTATGGAATATTGGATGGGCTGTTTCCAGCTGGTTTTCTGGAATAATTAGATTTAAGATGGGAGTTGTTAAAGGTTTTTCTATTAATTTTATTTTGATGGCTACACTTTATCTCTTTTGCACTTCACTTATATATCTATATTTTGGGAGGCAAAGAGGTAATAAGGCCGCCGCTTCTTGAGGAGGGAGGATGTCCGAAAATATAACTTTAACTTTCGATTAATTCTACATTGGCCCGAGGGATAATTAATCTTTCTTTATTTTCTAATTCAACTTCTACTACTCTTACCAGAGCTTCAGATTGTATTTTTTGCAATTCGGAAGGCAGGCTGATTACTTTAGCTAGTTCTCCAAAATGCGGGGTGCGGATAATTCTAATCATTGAGCCAATTTCCATGCCAAGAGATTCTTTTTTTTCTTCAATATTATATGGAATTTTATCGATATAAGGAATAATTATTTCCGGGCGCATTACCCCGGCGCGTATCTGAGTGGCTCCATTAATTGAGGTAAGTTTTCCTTGATTTTTGGTTAATAATTGAAAAGTTTTATCAGCCATTTTAATTTTTCCAAAGCCTTCGGTAATAATTAAAGTAATTCCCTTTTCTTCAGAACCGGTGATAGCTACCCCTAAATCATAACCTAAAAAATTTCGTAAATCTTGATCGTCAATTCCTCCCGCAATAATGCCCTTAACCCCCGTTTTTAGAGAGGCTTGAATTATTTCATTAGTAATAAAAAAGCCGCATACAATAATTTTGCCGGATAGTTCGGGAGTAATTTTGTTAAGAGAAATTTCTTCATCGGGCGATGAAACTAATAAAACAAGCTCTCCTGTGGTTTCTCCTCCAATCCCAAAAATTCCCTGAATAAAAGTGGCATAAGTTTTAATAACCACTCCTTCTTTTTCAATTATCTCGTCAATTATCCCATCAATATAAGCGTTAATTTGAACCGGAATATGCGGCTCCCGGATAATTACCTGTCCTGTGCGTTTAGAAATAGATTCGATTACCCCATCTGCCGGAGAATTTATTTCAGATTTAAATAATCCTAAAAACCCTTTGCTTTGAGCAATTATCTCGCCCTTAGAAATTTTTTCTCCTTCAGGCTTTAACATGCAATCCGGAACTTCTTGCGGCTCAACTCCTAATTTTCCGGCTACATTTATCATTTCTACATTGCCGGGCAAGAAGGTTTGAGCTACAATAGCGTCAAATTTAACTTTATCGCCGGGCGATACTAAAACATCGCCTTGCAAGGGTAATCTTCGTTCTTTTTTTAAGAGAATATTCTCCGAAACTCTTAATCCCGGTGTATAAACATGCGCCATAAGCCCTCCATAATTAGTATTTAGTAATTAGTATAAATTAAAGAATAAAAAATTCAAAATACTAAATACTTTTTTGATTGGGATAAAGATTTAAAATTTTATTCCAGTTATTTAACTTTTCAATTCTTTTAGTTTTTTCTTCAGGTAAATTAAAAGGCTGCCGTCCTCTTCCATCTAAAATTATTCCTGCTACTCCTCCATAAACATCGGCTTCGAAAGAATTTCCCCTGCCTCTCCCGGCATCAATTCCTTTAACTGGATATAAACTTACTTGGGCTGTTTCTCCAACTTCAAGCGGAAAAATCTGCAATTCTCCGTATTTTAAATCAAATTCTTTTATTTCGCCGGATCTAAATTTGATTTTTCCCGTAAGCGTAGTTTTTCCCTCTTTTTGCAAGCCTGCCGGAGCAATACAGGTTCCCAAATAAATTAAGCAGTCTTTTTCAAATACTGAAGTAGCGGCTTCGGGAAGCACTTCAGCTAAAACTCCCAGTTGAGGCATCATAAAAATAGAATCTACAGTTAATTGAGTAATTCCTTCGGGTAAAAAAGCGTCAATCATCATTAAGGCAGATTGAACTCGGCGCGGCGCATGAGAAAGCACCCCTCCTGAACCAATTAACATATTTAAATTCATTAAATCGACTAAGGTTTCTCCGCTTATTTTTTGATCAAAAGCATCGGCAATTGTTCTTTCCTGCTGGACTCCCTTTAAGCCAGTAGCTAAAAGTTTATGCTGCTCAAAAGAAAGCCTTAAAGCTTCTCTGGCAATAGCTTGTTCAATAATTAATTCTTCCTGTAAAAGCGGAATAGTGGTAGGACGAATCATTTTATTCTTAATGCGGTTGCGCAATTCTCTTTCATCAATTTCAAAAGGCACCCAGCGCATAATATTATTTAATCCCGCATCGGCAAAAACATTGGAAATACTATAACTCATTCCATAATTGGCGCTTACGGTGCGGTTAAATATCCCCTGAAAAACTGAAAAAACATCCGTTGT
>JACPDS010000192.1 GCA_016183885.1 Armatimonadota bacterium | reverse complement strand
TTTTTAAATCTTCTTTATTTTTCCCTTCCGCGGCGGTTCTAACAATCAATCCCGCCTCTTTAGGTTTAATTTCTTCCGCGATTGACTTTAATCGTTCTTTTTCCTGTAAATCTTCGATTCTTCTGGATATTCCAATATATTGAGTTTGTGGAAGATAAACAAGATATCTGCCCGGCAAAGTAATTTGAGCTGTGACCCGATAACCTTTAGCTCCCATTGATTCTTTAATTATTTGCACGAGAGTTTCTTGATTTATTTTTAAAGCATCTTTAATAGAAACAGCCTTAATTTCTTCTTTAGATTCATTCTCCATCTTAGATTTGCTCGCAAGGTCATCTACGCATAAAAAAGCGTTTCTTTCCAACCCGATATCGATAAAAGCCGCCTGCATTCCCGGCAGGATATTAACTACTTTTCCTTTATAAATACTCCCTAATGTCCGCTCTTCTCGTCCAAAATAAATTTCAGCAAGTTTACCCGACTCTAAAACAGCCGCCCGGCTTTCAAATTCATCAATGCTGATTAAAATTTCTTTACTCATTTTTTATAAAACAAAATTTTAAGCGTTTAGTTTTTAAAATTTTAGCCTCTTTGTCTAAAAGATATATTACTTCTTTAGGCTTAATAATACCTTTAGGATTAATTAAAAGGTCTAATAAAATTTTTATTTTGTCTGATTTAAAATTAATTAATTTTAAATCATAAATACTTGAAACAAGATTAATTAATTTCCCTTTTCTTTCTATTAGAATTTCTCTGTTTTGTTTTAAGAGAAATATTTTTTCTTTTAAATCTTCTTTTTCTAAAGAACTTTTAAAAGTAATTTGATAAATTATTCTTTCTATAAGAGAAATTAAATTTTTTCCATTTATGGAAATTTCTTTTATTTTTGAGATTTTTAAACCTTCCGGCAATTGGGAACTAATTTTTTCATTTAATTCTTTTAAAAAATATTTTTTATCAAATTCTAAATCTAAATATTCTGTTTGAGATGTTGCTCCGATTGGCAAAGGATATGAGAAATTTAAACGCATGCGGGGATGAATGCCGTTGGTGTAAGAAACCGGGAGATTTGCTCTCTGCAAAGCTCTTTTGAATACCCTGATTAAATCTAAATGAGATATAAAATTTATTGGATGATTTTTTTTATATTTTATCCTGATTCTCTGCAGACTTAAAGATTGATTTTGCCGTGATTTATCCGGCTGATTTTTTGAAGGAAGAATATTTTCTTTTTTTTGTAAAATATTTTTAACTTTAAGATTTTCGCAAACTCCGCATTGCGAACAGCTTACTCGGCAATCTAATCTAATTTTTTCTTTATCGGCTAAAGAATTTTCTTCTTTTAAAAAATTTAAATCCATTCCAGAATTTAAGTGCCCCCAGGGGAGATTTTCTTCGTTAAAATTAAGATATTTATTAAAATTAATTTTTAAATCTTGAAAGCAATTTAACCAATTTTCCCAGTTAAAATATTCTAAATAACTGTCAAAGCGAGCTCCTTTTTCCCAAGCTTTTAAAATCACCTCTCCAAGCAAGCGGTCTCCTCGAGCAAAAATTCCCTCTAAAATACTCATTTGAGGAATATGGAAATTTAATTTAATTTTAGGATGTTTCAACCTTTTTTTTAAATAAGTAATTTTGTCTTCAATTTCTTTTAGTGAATTTTGTCTTTGCCATTGGAAAGCTGTATGGGTTTTAGGGATAAAAGCGGCAATGGAAATTTTAAGATATAAACCTGTATTTTTTAAAATTTTCCTGATTAAATCAACTATTTCTTCTAAATCTTCCTTATTTTCTGTTGGCAGACCAAGCATAAAATATAATTTAACTTTTTTAATGCCCATTTCTTTAACTAATCCTAATGAGCTTAAAATATTTTCTTCTTTAGTTCCTTTATTAATTAAATCTCTTAATCTTTGACTGCCCGCTTCAAGCGCAAAAGTTAAACTGCCTTTGCGATCTCCTTTTAATAAATCAGCTAATTCTGGATTAAATTGATCTACTCTTAATGATGGAAGAGAAATGTTGATTTTGCCTAAATCTTCTTTAATAAATTTAATTAAAGGAATAATTTGAGTATAATCTGTGCAGCTTAAAGAAGATAAAGAAATCTCGTCATATCCGGTAGAGGCATAACTTTCTTGATAAATCGCTCTTAATTTTTCTAAACTTCTTTCTCTTAAGGGTCTGTAAATTGCGCCTGCCTGACAAAAACGGCATCCTCGCGTGCAGCCCCGAAAAATTTCCAGGGTAATTCTGTCATGAATAGTTTCTAAATAAGGAACAATAATTTTAGCGGGAAAATAAGCTTGATTTAAATCGGCAATAACTCTTTTATGAATTACCGCCGGGACATATTCTTTAAGAGGGATAATTTCTTTAAATTTTTCTCCCTGATAAAAAGCTTTATAAAAAGATGGGACATATATTCCCTTTATTTTAAGAATTTCTTTTAAAAAAGATGATTTTAAAAGTTTTTTTTTAGAGCGGAATTCCCGATAAATTTCAATAATTTCCAGAAAAACTTCTTCAGCTTCTCCTAAAACTATAAAATCAAAAAAATCGGCTATCGGTTCGGAGTTAAAGACAGCCGGTCCTCCCGCGCAAATTAAAGGAAAATTATCTCCCCGCTCTTTTTGCTTCAAAGGGATTTTTCCTAAATCTAAAATATTTAATATATTAGTGTAAGTTAATTCATGTTGAAGCGAAAAACCTAAAAAATCAAACTCTGAAAGTTTTCTTTTATTTTCTAAAGAGAAAAGAGCAATTTTATTGTCTCGTAAATTTTTTTCTAAATCTAAAGCGGGAGCATAAACTCTTTCCGCTAAAATATTTTTATCTTGATTTAAAAGATGATAAAGAATTTTTATTCCCAGAGCCGATTGAGCAATTTCATAATTATCGGGAAAAACCAAAGCTACTTTTACTGCAGCTTTATTCCATTTTTTTTTAATGACATTCCATTCTTGAGCAATATAACGGGCAGGTTTTTCTACATTATAAAGAATATCGGAGATTTCCATTAAGTTATTCCAAGTAGAAGTTTTAATTCGTCCGGACTGGAAGTTTTAGCTAAAGCGTCTTCTACAGAGATAAGTCCTTCATTACAAAGTTTTTTAAGCACACTATCTAAATATTGCATTCCTACAGCCGACCCTGATAAGATCATATTAATTAATTGATGAGTTTTGCCCTCTCTAATTAAATTCCGCACGCCATTTGTTCCAACCATAATTTCCATAGCGCAAACTCTTCCGTTTCCATCTTTTTTAGGAATTAAAGTTTGGGTAAGCACAGCTTCTAAAGTGGTGGAAACCTGCATCCTAATTTGCTGCTGTTGATGAGGTGGAAAAACATCGACTATTCTGTCAATAGTAGAAGAGGCGCTGGTGGTATGCAAAGTTCCAAAAACTAAATGACCGGTTTCTGCGGCGGTGACGGCTAAAGAAATTGTTTCTAAATCTCTCATTTCTCCAACTAAAATGATGTCAGGATCTTGACGCAAAACATGTTTTAAAGCTCCGGAAAAAGATAAAGTATCCGAACCTAATTCTCTTTGACGGATAACGCTTTTTTTGCTTTTATGCAGGAATTCTATGGGATCTTCTATAGTGATAATATGTACTCTTTTATTAGAATTAATATAATCTATCATGGCGGCTAAAGTGGTTGATTTCCCTGAGCCGGTAGGGCCGGTTACTAAAATTAATCCTCGAGGGCGATTGCAAAGTTCTTTAATTATAGGAGGCATATTTAATTCTTCTAAAGTTAAGGGGCGGGCTGGAATTGCTCGAATAACAGCGCCAATGGTATTTCTTTGATAAAGCATTAATCCCGGAACGCTGTAAGAAAAATCTAATTCTTTGTTGTGTTCAAATTTTTTGTTTTGATCTTCGTTTAAAATAGGAAAAAGAATATTGGCTAAAAATTCATTTGTTAAATCGCCGAATTCTTCAAGCGAAATTAGTTCGCCGTCAATTCTCATATTAGGAGGAAGCCCGACTACTAAATGAAGATCGGAAGCTTTTTTTTCAACCATTAATGCTAAAAGTTTATCTAAATTAAAGGTGTTTTGCGCTAAAGTCATTTTTCATCTCCTTTTTATTAAGCACAGAGAGGATAAAGAGAATTATTATAAAATTCCGTCCCGATATTACATCGGGACGGAATTTTATAATGCCCTTTCGCGATCTCTGTGGTTTAGTATCTCATCTCTTTTTTATTTTTAAAAATTACTGGGTTTTTCTTCTAAAACTACTCTGAAATATTTTAAAGCGCCATCTTTCCAAACAACTAAAGTTATTTTATCATTAGGTTTATATTCTTGAATAATTTTACGCAGCTCCTGAGGGTTATTAACTTTTTTATGCTCAATTTCTAAAATTACATCCCCTCTTTGAAGTCCGGATTTTTCTGCAGGAGCGCCTTCTAAAACCGAAGTAATTAAAATCCCTTCAATTTTAGGCATTTTTAAATATTTTGCAATATCTTCACTCATTTCCTGCATTCCGATTCCTAAATATGGTCGAATAATTTTATGATGAGCAATTAATTCTTCTTTAATTAATTTAGCGGTATTAACAGGAATAGCAAAGCCAATTCCTTGAGCAAAAGGAATAATCGCGGTATTAATTCCGATGACTTTTCCTTCAACATTAATTAAAGGTCCTCCGCTATTCCCGCGGTTAATAGCGGCATCGGTTTGCAGTAAATTTTCGTAATTTTTAGTTTCGTCGGAAATTTCTCTGCCTTTTCCGCTTAATACTCCTACGGTTACGGTATGATCATATCCATAAGGATTCCCAATCGCAATTACCCATTCTCCAACTTGAAGTTTATCAGAATCGCCTAATTGGGCATAAGGTAAATTTTTAGCTTCAATTTTAACAATCGCTAAATCCAAAGTATTATCCGCCCCGATTACTTTCCCTTTAAATTTACGTTTATCCGACAAAGTAACGTTAATTTCATTAGCTTGATGAATTACATGTTCATTAGTTAAAACCAACCCATCACCGCTGATAATTACTCCCGAGCCTAAACCGGTTTGCGGAACTATGCGGCTTGGTTCTGCATTTTCAAAAGGAGAAGATTCCCCAAAAAAATTTTTAAAAAATTCATCGAATTCATTGGAAAATGGTTTAATTTTAACATAATGTTTAGTATCAATATTCACAACCGCCGGTCCTATTTTTTTTACTACTTCAACAATAGGATTGTTTTTATCAAACATTAAAATAGTTTTGCCGGGAATATTTGCTTGGGCTTTAATCACAGGGCTTTTCCAATTTAAAAATTGATGCGTTAAATAACTTCCAAGCATTGCTCCTATTAACACAAAAATAAAATATGTTAAAATATTTTTACGACCATTCATTAATTCATCAACCCTCCCAACTAAAAATATAACATTTTAAAACAAGATTATTATAATAAAGATGTTTTTTTTTGTCAAAAAAAATAAACTACCGGTAATGTAAAATATTTTGTGTAATTTCGAAGGGCTATTCCTGCCTTAGTTAAATTTTTAGATCTGGGTCATGGGGTCAGGTCTTGCCAGGCTGTCCGAAAATGCCAAATAATTTCAGTGATTTTAGTGCTTTTTAAATGATTTTTTTTATTCATATCGAATAAAACATAGTAAAATCAAACATTT
>JACPDS010000190.1 GCA_016183885.1 Armatimonadota bacterium | reverse complement strand
GCTTTAATTTTGGCGCCGCTTTTAGATAAATGAAGCAAAATTTTGAAAATAAAAGCGCTGCGAATAATGCCATTTTGTTCCAAAATTTTAGCAGTCTGAGATGCGGAAGTATTTTCTTTAATTTCTATAATTTTAATTTTATTCTCAGAAGAAAAAGGTTTGGCAATTAAATAAATAAAAAAAAGGGAAATTAAGGAAAATAAAAATAATAAAAATAAAATAGTTTTTAACCATTTCATCTAAAAATTCTGTTTTCCGACTCCTTTATTCTCTTTTTGATTAATTTTGGCTAAATAACTTTGTAAAATTATAGAAGCGCTTAAAGCGTCAATTTTTTGTCTTTTTTTAGTTTGACTTAAATTAACTTGTTTTAAAATTTGCTCCACTTCTTTAGAGCTTAATCTCTCATCCACTTCTTCTATGGGTAAATCAATATATTTTTTTAATTCCTTAATAAACCCATTTACTTTTTTTGTTTGCTTTGACTCAAGACCTTTTAAGGTTAAGGGAATGCCAACAATAATTTTTTCCACCTCATAATCTTGAATAATTTTTAATAATTGATGATAAATTTCTCCTTTAGAAGAAACTAAAATAAACCCCATGGGCGAAGCCAATATTTTTAAAGGATCGCTTAAAGCCAAACCAATTCTTTTAGAGCCAAAATCTATGCTTAAAATTCTAGACACTTTTAAGATTTCTTTCAAAATCTAAAGAATTAAACTTTTTAGGAGAACAGTTTTGAATATATTTTTGTAAAATTTCTTTTAAATTATTTAAAATTTCTTCTTCAATTTTAATTTTAATATTCAAATCGGCTTTAGCAAATAAATTTAATAAATTCAAAGTTTCAGGATAAATAAATACTGAATATAAATTGTTTTTGCGCAAGCAGGAAGAGCAAAGTATTCCCCCTAAAATAGGATTAAAATACTTTAAATTTAAATTACTTTTACAAACCACGCAGCAATTAGTTATAGGTTTATATCCTAGATAACTAATTAATTTATATTCAATTATCCGTAAAATCAAGTCAAGATTATTTTCTTTTTCTAAAATTTTTAATCCATTTTTTAATAAAGAAAATATCTCATAATTAACTTCTCTTTCTTCTAATAAATTATTAAATAATTCTAACAAATAACATCCTCTGGAAAAAAGATGGAGATTGGAACGCAAAGCTTTATAAGCATAAATTAATTCTACCTGCTTAATTAAGGTTATTTTTCTTGATTCCAGCATAAAATATACATAAGAAAAAAGTTCTAATTTTCCAAGTTTCTTGCTGGTAATTTTTCTAATCCCGGGCGCGAAGGCTTTAATTTTTCCAAGTGGAGTGATAAAAATAATAATCTTATCGGCTTCTTTCCATGGGTATGTTTTAATGACAATTCCCTTAAATTTTTCATGTTTTAACATTAATTAATTATTTCTTAATTTTTCTCCTTTAATAATTGCTACGCTGGCGCTTGCTCCAATTCTAGTAGCGCCGGCTTGAATCATTTTTTGAGCGGTTTGAAAATCTCTAATTCCTCCGGAGGCTTTTACTCCCATATATTTTCCCACAGTTTTTCTCATTAAAGCCACATCGCTTACTGTAGCTCCCCCAGGCCCAAAACCGGTAGAAGTTTTTACAAAATCAGCTCCGGCTTCTTTAGCAAGAAGGCAAGCCTTGACTTTTTCATTATCGGTTAAAAGAGCGGCCTCAATAATTACTTTAACTATTTTCCCGTTAGATGAAGCTACGACTTGCTTAATATCTTCTTTTACCAATTCATAATCTCCGGCCTTAAGAGCGCCGACATTAATTACCATATCAATTTCTTGAGCGCCGTTAGCCACGGCATCTCGTGTTTCCATAGCCTTAGCTATTGAGGTGGTGGCTCCTAAAGGAAAGCCGATTACAGTGCATACTAATACCTTGGAATTAGCTAAACATTTAGCCGCTAATTTTACCCAGCCGGGGTTAACGCAAACAGAAGCAAAATCATATTTTTTAGCTTCTTCGCACATCTGAACAATTTCGCTGGAGGTGGCATCGGGTTTAAGTAAAGTATGGTCAATCAAACCTGCCAGTTCTTTTTTAACGTTAATTCCTAGGGTGCTGGAAATTCGATCTGCCCCTGCGTCTACCACATAATTTACTTTTTCTTGAATATATTTATGACAAGATCCGCAGGAAGAACATTCTCCGCTTTTTGCGGAGCAGTCCAGCTTAGATAATTCGGCATTGCTTAATTCTATTAACTTAATATTTAATTTTTCTAATTCTTTTAAAAAGCCATTTACTTTAAATTTAAGGACAGAGGGGATTTTTAAAAATTGACTTAAAACTAAAACCTCTTTTTTATGTTGAAGAGCTTCTAAGATAAATTTAATTTCCCATGTATCATCAATTAAATTTACCAGTTTGCTTAAATTATTTAATTCTAAAAGAGGGAAAATTAAAGTATTAAATTCATCCCATGGCGGAAGATTATTTTCCGCAAAAATAATCTCTTTAAATTCTTTTTTAATACTTTCATCTAAATAAATTCTAGAACTAGAAGATAAAAGTAAAGATAATGGTTTATTATTTTTTAAAATAGGGATAATTTTTTTTAAAAATTCAATTCTCGAAGACTTATAAATTAAAAGGGTAAGGTCTTGAGCCTCTTTATAATTTGTATTTGGTTTTTGTTCTTTGTTTTTTACGATTTGCATTACTTCTTGGGTAATTAAATTAACTAAATTGTCCATAAAAATTTCCTTAATTTTTAATCTTCTAACATGTTGGACTATATACGTTTAATTTTAAAAATTATACATTTTTTATATTCTCTTTAAACATTCTCCATTGGATTTACTTCCACAGTTAGTCAACTCTTCCTTTTTTTCAAGAGGTAGGATAATTATTAAAACATTAAGAATAAGTTAAAAACTCATGAAATTTAAAAATACTATCAATTTATCGGCTGTTTTAATTATTATTATTTTTACTTTTTCTAAAGTTCCCTTTAGCGACCTTTGGTGGCAGTTAGCGTCCGGGAAATATATCTTAGAAAATCACTTTCCTTTTTATGATCCCTTTTCTTATACCGCTAAAAATTTATTTTGGCTTAATCACGAATGGCTAAGCGGAATTTTATTTTACTTAATATATCAATTTAAAGGAATTTCGGGTTTATATATTTTTAGAACTTTGATCTTAATTTTAACTTTTTACTTAATATATCAATTAAGTTTAAAATATCAAAATAATTTTATCAGCCTTCTTATTTTAGCAATTAATCTTTATGCTTGCGGAAATTTATTTTTCGATATTCGTCCTTATATTTTTACATATTTATTTTTAGCTTTAATAATTTATTTATTAGAAAATAAATTTTATTCATATTTGCCTTTAATTTTTATTTTTTGGGTAAATTTACATGCGGGATTTTTAGCCGGATTAGGAATCCTGGGGATTTACTTTTTAAGTTGCTTTAAAGAAAAAAAATTTCTTAAAAACGCTCTCCTAAGTTTTCTGGTTTGTTTTCTAAATCCTTATCATTATAAAATCTTCCTTTATCCTTTTTCTTTTTTTAAAAAAACTTCTTTTAATTACTTAATAGAATGGATACCGCCTGTGATAACTGGAAAAGATTGGTTTTTTCTTTTATTATTTTTGGCTAGTTTAATTCTAGTAGCTTTAAATCATAAAAAAATAAAATTAAATGATCTTTTGTTATTTTTTTCTTTTAGCTATTTGGGATTTAAAGCTATTAGACACATTCCTTTATTTTCTTTGGTGAATTTCTATATCTTTACAAAATATTTAAATTCTAAAAATATAAAATTAAAATTAAACTTTTATAAAATGGAAAGCTTTTTAAGCAATTTTAGTTTAATTATGATACTTTTTTTATTTTTTCTTAAATTTGCAAGCTTAAATTTAAATTTTTTAAATGCGGAAAGCAGATGGTTTCCCATAGAAGCTATAAAATTTTTAAAGCTTAATTCTTTTAAAGAGAAAATATTTAATCCTTATGAATGGGGGGGATATTTAATCTTTAATCTTTATCCCAAATATCAAGTTTTTATTGATGGAAGAGCCAATACCATTTATAGTGAAAAAATTTATAAAGATTGCATTAAAATAATGTTTGCCAAAAAAAAATGGGAAGAAATTCTTAAAAGTTATCAAATTGGTTTAGTTTTATGTAATAAAATTCAAATTTCCCAAGGGATGATTTTGCCTTTAAAATTAAAAAAAAATAAAAATTGGAAGTTAGTTTATGAAGATGAAATTTGTTTAATTTTTAAAAAACGTCCCTTAAAAAAAAATATTGATTATAAAAATTCCTTTCAAATGGGAAAGGAGGCTGAAAATTTAATTTTAAAGGGAGAATTTAAGGAAGCGCAAAAACTTTGTTATAAAATTTTATTACTTTTTCCTTATTGCGCTTCAGCATATCTGGATTTAGGTTATTTGGAAATTATACAAAATGGTTCAGAATATAAAGCCTTAAAATATTTTTTAAAAGCCTTAAATTTAAATCCGCAATCAGAAATCAGCCGCTACAATTTAGGAATGCTTTATAAAAATAAAGGATTAATTAAATCCGCTGAATCTGAATTTAAAGCGGCCTTAAATTGTAATCCGAATTTCTATCCGGCTAAAGAAGCCTTAAAAAATTTAAATCTTAAATTCTAATATATCTGAATGCTGATAGCTGAGAGCTAATAGCTAGAAATCTATCTTATCCACTATTCCAACAATTATAGCTTCGCAAGGAGTTTTTTCATTTTTTAAAGCTAAACGACTTGAACCGCCTTCATATACCACTAAAACTCTATCTCCAATACCGGCATCTACTAAATCTATAGCCACTACAACGTTATTTTCGGCCTGATCATTTAAAATATTTAAGGGTTCAACTAAAAGCAGTTTAGCGCCTTTAAAATTTTCTTCCTGAATAGTAGCCCAGAGATTCCCGATTACTTTTCCTATTATCATCTTCCCACTTTATCAATAATTCCGACAATCGATGCATCTATTGGGGCATTTTTAATCTCCCATGGAATAGAAGCTTCCCGCCCCTTAACAAGATAAACTAAATCTCCCAAACCAGCTTGAGTAAAATCAAGGCTTATAATAGGAATGCCTTCTTCTTTATAATTTTTATCTAAAGGCTGAACAACCAAAAATTTAGCTCCTTCCAAGCGTTCATTTTTTCAGGTAGAAATTATTTTCCCAATTACTCTTCCAATAAACATTTATTTTAAGAATTTCCTTTCAAGCTGGATTAACTTATTTACTCTTCTTAAATGACGTTCTCCCAGAAAACTTGATTCTAAAAAAGTCTTAACAATTTCACAAGCTAGTCCTATGCCTAATACCCTTCCTCCTAAGGTTAAAATATTAGCATCGTTATGTTCCCTGCTCCCCCGCGCAGAAAAAAGATCAAAACAGTTTGCCGCTCTAGAGCCGGGCACTTTATTTGCGCAGATAGCGCTGCCCACCCCAACACCATCCACTATAATGCCAAAATTTTGAGAATCTTTTATTACTTCGCTTGCCACTAAAAAAGCAATATCCGGATAATCCACCGGTTCAGCGCTGTATGTTCCATAATCCACTATTTTATAGTTTAAATCATTTAAATATTTCTTTATCGCTTCTTTAAGCTCAAATCCGGCATGATCGCTTCCCAGAATTATTTTCATTTATCCAAACTCCTAAATTAAATTTAAATAAAATTTTGAATTTTTCTAGGATAAGGTAAAATATTTTCTAGATCATCATGGGGGCGGGGAATGATATGAGAGGCAAAAAGCTCTCCAACTTTTTTAGCGGCTTGTATCCCAGCTTCAACTGAAGCTCTTACCGCCCCAACTTCTCCTCTAACCATTACTGTTATAAACCCCGATCCAATTCTTTCTTCCCCAATCAAAGTAACTTTTGCGGATTTAAGCATAGCGTCAGAGGCTTCAATTGCTCCGGTAATCCCGCAGGTTTCGATCATTCCTAAAGCTTCACCTAACATAAATATCTCCTTTTTCTTAAATAAATTTTAAAATACTGCCTTATTTAAATCCTCATGGGGAGAAGGAATTACCACACTGCTTAAAATTGACCCCTCCTCTTTAATAATTTCTTCCCCGGCTTTTATGGCAGCTTCTACCGCCGCCACTTCACCTGTTAAGGTAATAAAAGATTTTCCCCCTAAACCAGAACATAATCGAATTTCTATTAAATCAACTTGAGCGCTTTTTACGGCATAATCCGCCGCTAAAATTGCTGAAGCGGCAGAGAAAGTTTCTATAATTCCCAGAGCTTTTAATTCGTTTATTTGAGTAGCGGCTGAAAGCGCCGGAAAAACCTGGGAATGGATATTTGAAATTAAAAAAAAATCCACTAAATAATAACTAGAAACTTCTTTGCCTTTTTCTATAGAAGCTTTTACCGCATCTACGCTTCCGGCAATTAATATTAAGTATTTTCCGGAACAAACAGGATGAGCTTCTATAAGTTCTATCTTAGCGGTTTTAATCATAGCGTCTGCAGTTTCAATTCCCTTAGCTATACTATTTAACTCTAAAAGACCTATGGCATGATAAGACATAAAAATTTATTCTTTTAAAACGCTTTTTTCCCTTTTATTTAAAAATTTTCGAATTAATTTAACTTAAAACTAATATTTTTTAAAGTTTAGGAGTAAAAAGCTGCAGTATCAAAATTCTTGCCGGACTATAACTATTGGTAAAGTAAGTTTTTTCTAAAGTCAGTTTGTCTTTTAAATTTCCAATCACATTTATTGAGGGGGATAGGTAGGGAAGATATAAAACCCAAATGCGTCGAAAAAAAAAGAGTCCTTTTATTGAAAGTATTTTAGATGGATTCTCCACGGAAAAAGTTTTCGCTTTCCCTTTATAATAATAATAATAAACAGGAAGGTTTATAGAAGATATAACCACAACCCCGTCATCCGGCTTTGCCATATTAGAAAGTTTGAGGCATATTGCTCTAAAATTATGGTTTTTATAATAAGGATCGAATGTTCTGTTATGCCAAGATAAAAAATTAATCCCCAGCCAAGCTAAAATTAATAAGAAGAAAACAAGGCGGGATCTTGATAAAATTGACTGGGCCGCTAAAAGACAAAAAAGGGCTATAATTACAATTAAATACCGGCTATGATAAATATGATACGGCGTTAAGCTGGAAATTAGAAAAGCCGAAAAAATAACTCCCAACGTTATAAGCCCTATAAATTTTCCTCCGGGATTAAAATAGTAAATCCCCATGATAATAAGAATAATTGATAATAAAGCGCCTAAAATAAATATCCATAAAGCGGGTAAAATTACGGTAGGCCCTGAAATTAATTGAACCAGTCCCTCTAATAATCCAAAGAAATTTGAAGGTTTAGATAAGACATATTTTACAGTATTAATTTGATTAATAAAAACAATTATGAACCATGGCAGAAAAAAAATAAAAGAAATGAGAGATGCGCCAAGCCATCTAGCTATATTCAAAATATTTTTATTATAATAAAATATTACATATAATCCAATAAAAAATAAAATTAAAATTGAATAATAATGAGTATATAAAGACAGGGTTAAAAAAATAGAATAAGCAAATAAATTAATAAGACGATTAGACAGCATCCATTTAGAAATAAATATTATCATAAGCAGATTAAGAAAAATTACCATAGGATACATTCGAGCCTCTTGAACAAATCCTATATGAAAAGAAGAAGTGGCTAGCAGAAACGCTCCCAGCAAACCGGTAATGGGACGATTCCAAACTTTTCCTAAATAATAAATTAATCCTACATTTAATATCCCAAATATTACAGAGGGGAACCTTAAAGCCCATTCAGACTTCCCTAGTATCAATATGCTTAAGCGAAGTAATATATAATAAGCTGGCGGATGAACTTCTCTTGAAGAGATTATAATATTTACCATCTTAAAAAGGGGGAAGCGCTCCGGATCGGAAAAATATAAACTAAGTCCTTCATCCATCCAGAGACTTTGTTCCCCTAATTTATAAAAATATAATAAACCTGCAAGTCCAATAATCGGGATTAAAAAAGAAGTTAAATTAATCTCTTTTAAATTTCGTCCGTTTTATCATAAAAATTAAATAAGGCTAAGCTTCCATTCATTTTAAAAAAATTAAACTTTAGAATTATATTTAATTATAATCAGCCCAACTTCCTTTTGCAAAATTTACTTTTTATTTTAGCTCTCTTTTGGGAAATTGAAATAAATCAACTTCAATATTGTTAGCCGGTATTTTTTTAATAGAAGCAAAAGTTTGTTTTAATGCAAAACTTTTTAACAAATAATCTTTTAATTTTATTTTAATGCAGAAAGGATGATTGGGGGGGAAAACCAGCCAAATATTATGGTATTTTTTATTAATTTTTGTTTTATCCCGGTAATCCATCGATAAAACTTCGGATGACCCTTGATAATAATAAGCTAAGGGAGCATAAAACATCGAAGGATGAATAATGATTAAATCATCTTTTTTAGCATTTTGATTTAAAAGTCCTGCCGCGGAACGCCAGGGTTGATTTTGAAATTCTAAATTAAAATGATGCAGGTAAAGGCTGAACAAATTTAAAATAATAAAAAAACCAATTAAAGCCGAAGCTAATTTTTTATTTAGTTTTTCTAATCCTAAAGCCATTAAACTAAAAAAAGCCGGAAGAATGATAATAAAATACTTATATTCAAAAATCTTTAAATTGCTTTGAGAAATTAAAAATACTAAGATAAGAGGAAGAAAAAAGCAAATTATCCAAAAATTTTTTTGATATTTAAAATTAAATACTCCTAAAATAAGCAACCCTAAAGGAAAAAAGAAAAGAAAAATAAAATTAATTTTATAATAAGTAAGCATTGAACTAAAAGTTAAATTAAAAATCAAGTTTAAAGAAGAAAATAAATTTGGAGCGTCTCTTAAACTAAAATCCTGAGCTTGGGTTTGAAAAATAAAAAATTTAATCCAGGGCAAAAAAGAAATCAAAATTATTAATTGCAAAATTATCCAAAGAACAAAATTTTTTTTATGAATTTTATAATTATATAAAAAATAAATATTTTCCGCTAAAATGATAAAAAAAGAAAAGTAATGAGTATAGATACTTAAAATACTGAAAAATAAATAAAATAATCTATTTTTAATTTTATTATTTTCTAAAAATAAAAGAAAATAATAAAGAGAGGCAACGCTTAAAAAACTTAGGAGCGGATACATTCTTAACTCTTGAGCTAAAATAATTTCAAAAGCGGAAAAACTCATTAAAACTAAAACTAAAAAAGCTAAATTTTCGCTTAATTTCTTTCGGGCTAGAAGATAAGTAAAATATAACGATAAAAAAGAACAAACCACAGAGGACAATCTAAGAATAAATTCCGAATTAGAAATTTTAAGATTAGTTAAAAAAAAAGCTAAATTTTTCCAGTTATGCAATAAAAAGAAATATAAAGGGGGATGAACCTCATAAAAATTTTTTAAATTTAAAATAATTTCTTTTAAATTCCCTAAAGATAAAAGCCATGAAATCCCTTCATCTACCGAAAAACTTTGATTATTTAAACCAAAAAGACGCAAAGATAAAGCTAAAAATAAGATAATCAATATTTTAAGCTTCAATTATAATATGCTCTCCAATTTCTTTTATCTTGCCATTAAGACTGGCATGAATTCTTACTCCAAAAGCATCGGCTGGTTCGGCAATTACTTGTCCTTTACTTACTTTTTCGCTAGATTTTACAATAGGATGAGCTAAAACTCCATTATATTGTTTAAGAGAAATCCTTACTTTTTTAATTTGGGGGGCAATTTTCTTAAAATTAAGCTCTTTCTCATACGCGCTTAAATCTAAACGCTGGATTAATCTTTTTAAAGGGATTTTTCGATTTTCTCGAAAAGGTAAACTTAAAGAAAATTTATTCTTATAAGGATATTTTTTTCTTTCTTTAATTAAAATGCTCTTAAATTTAACGCAAATCTTGCCGGGTGATAAAAATAAAGGGCAGGCATAATAACTGCAAAGATTACATTCGGTGCATAGAAAAGTAGATTCTATAATATTTAATCTTAAATTTTCCCAGGCTAAAGCCCGCATAACTAAATGCGGTTCCAAGGAATGACCTAAAAGATAGCGGGGACATAGATCGGTGCAAAAACGACATTGATCGCAGGCAGATTTGCCTTTTTTAAATTCTTTATTTAAATCAGCCGATTTTCTTAAAATTAAGGGATGATCTTCTGGCAAAACGATAATTCCGGTAGTAGTTTTATTAATTCCTACTTCTAAATCTTCTTCTATGCTCCCCATCATCGGGCCGCCTAAAATAACCTTAAATTTAGAAATTTTTACTCCGCCTGAAAAACTAAGAGCGTCTTTAATGCTTGTGCCCAATGGCAAACTTAATACTATTGGCTCGGCTACCTCCCCATTAATCGTTAAAGTTCTTTCAAGTAAAGCTTTTCCTTTTAAAGCAAAACAAATATTAATAAAAGTTCCCGCATTGTTTACTACTACTCCTGCATCTAAAGGAATGCCTGAAGGCGGAACAATCCTTCCTAAGACTTCAAATATTAAAACCGCCTCATCGCCAGCTGGATAAAAATCGGAAAGAAGGAATATTTCTAAATTGGGGAATTTTTTGATTTCTTCTTTTAAAATTTCAATAATTTTTTGATTTTTTTCTTTTATGGCTAAAATACCCTTCTTGGCTTGAAGCGCTTCTACCGCATGTGATAAACCAAAAAGTAATTCTTGAGGAAAATTTAAAATTAAATTTTTATCTGTATATAATAAGGGCTCGCATTCAGCGCCGTTAGCAATAATATATTCCACTTTTTGATTATATTTTATATGGGTTGGAAAACCCGCCCCGCCCGCTCCTACTATACCGGCATTGCGAATTTTAGAGGAAAAATCTAACATATTTTTTTAAATAATCCTAAAATAATCAGCCAAAACACAGCGCCTGATTCTCGTAAAACTTCGAGCAGAAGTAATTCCTTCCCCGGTCGGCCCGGCAATAGTTAAGCTGGTAAAACCTTCCCCTCCATAGCCCAATCCGGCAAGAGAAGGAGCATTTTTCACAAAAATAGTGGTTTTAATTTGATAAGCCATTTTGCTTAAATTTTCAATATTGCGGGAATGCATCACGGCGGTGTGCAAGAATCCTTGTTCGGCTAAAACAGCCAATTCAATTCCTTGATTAACATCCTTTACGGAAACAATAGGCAAAATAGGCATTAATTGCTCGGATGATACTAAAGGATGTTCAAAATCAACTTCAGCCATTAAAAGACAGGTATTTATCGGCAAATTTAAATCTATAGCTTTAGCAATTGTTTGAGGAGATTTGCCAATATAATCTCGATTCATTATCGGATCGCCGCAAGTAGTCGATTCATAATCCTTAAAAATTAATTTAGTTAAGCGTTCTAATTGAAATTTATTTAATTCAAAGGCTCCCTGAAGCTGCATTTGTTCTTTTAAATTTCTTAAAATTTTTTCTACAACGAAAACTTCTTTTTCGGCAATACACATAATATTATTATCAAAAGAAGCTCCAAAAACAATGTCTCTGGCAGCTTTAGAAATATCGGCAGTTTCATCTACCAAAACCGGTGGATTGCCAGGCCCGGCGGCAATTACTTTTTTCCCGGAACTCATAGCTTGTTTTACCACTCCCGGACCCCCTGTAACCGCTAAAAGTTTAACTTTGGGATGTTTCATTAAAGTTATGCTGGTTTCAAGGCTGGGAGAGGCAATGCTGGTAATTAAGTTTGGCGGTCCTCCTGCGGATTGAATAGCTTGATTTAAAACTTCGATTACTTTTAAAGAAACTT
>JACPDS010000191.1 GCA_016183885.1 Armatimonadota bacterium | reverse complement strand
CCTACGATTTAATTTTATTAGATGTTTCAATGCCTGATTTAAATGGTTTTGAAGTATGTAAAATTATAAAGCAAAATCCTGCCACATCCGATATTCCGGTTATTTTTGTCAGCGCCAAAGGCGAAGTAATTGATAAAATAGAAGGCTTAAATTTAGGAGCTCAAGATTATATTTCCAAACCGTTTAACCTGGATGAATTAAAAGCGCGTATAAATGCGGTTTTAAGAATGAAATTTTCTCAAGATGAAGTTAAAGAAAAAGCGCTTCATTTTGAAGGGTTGTCAGTTAATGATGAATTAACCGGTTTGTATAATCATCGTTATATTAAAGAACGTTTAGTTGAAGAAGTTGCTAGAGCCAGCCGTTATAAAAGCTCGCTTTCTTGTATGATTATAGATATTGACCAATTTAAGCAGATTAATGAAACCAAAGGTCCTCTTCAAGGCGATTTAGCGCTTAAAGAATTAGCTAGAATTTTAAAAAGAACAATTCGTTTAATTGATATTGCGGGAAGATATGGGGGGGGAGAATTTGTAGTTATTTTTCCTCAAACCGATTTAAATGGCGCTGAAATGGCTGCGGAGAGAATTCGCCGTGTTATTGAGAATCATAAATTTAAAGGTCTGGAAGATTTTAAGATTACTTCCAGCGTTGGAGTAGCAACATATGTTGAGGGCAGATATGAAGATCCTCAGACTATTTTTTCTTTAGCGGATAATGCCTTATTTAAAGCTAAAGAAACCGGAAGGAATAAGGTTGTCACTTACTTAAATGTTTGACAAAATAGGAATTTTTCTTTCTTATAAAGAGAGAGTATATTCACATGCTAAATTTGTTATCGAGTATCTTAAAACAAGAGCTATAAAAATTTTCCTTCCGATTACTCATAAAGCCAAGTTAAATTTAGACGATATAGAATTCATTAAAGAAGATGAATTAGCTAAAAATGTAGATTTACTTTTAAGTTTTGGCGGTGACGGCACGCTTTTACGTTTAGCTAGATTAGCCGCTTATTCTTCTACTCCCATATTAGGCATAAATTTAGGCGGACTAGGCTTTTTAACTCAAACTTCCATTAATGAAATTGAAGAAACATTGGAAAAATTAATTAATCAAAAATATCAGATAGAAGAAAGAATGATGCTGGAAACAAAAGTAATTCGAGAAGAAAATGAAATTTTTCAGGCTTTAGCTTTTAATGATGTGGTAGTTCATCGAGGGAATTCCAACCGCCTTTTGCATTTAAAAACTTATATTAATAATCAATATGCGGCTAGTTTTCAATCCGATGGTTTAATTGTAAGCACTCCTACCGGATCTACAGCTTATTCTCTCTCCGCGGGAGGACCAATAGTAAGTCCGCGTTTAGAATGTTTAATTTTAAATGTAATTTGTCCCCATACGCTTTCTTTTAGACCTTTAATAATTTCAGCTTCGGAAATTTTAAAAATTCAAGAAACCACTAATTATAAGATGCATTTAATGATTGACGGGCAAGAAGATTTTAATTTATTAAAAGATGATCAAATTGTAGTTTTTAAATCTCTAAATTATATAAGGCTTATTCGCCTTAATAAAGATTTTTATCAAATTATAAGAGAAAAGCTTAAGTGGGTAGATTAAATGCTTTTAAAACTTAAAATTAAAAATTTTGCTTTAATAGAAGAATTAGAAATAAATTTTAATTCCTGCTTAAATATTTTAACGGGAGAAACAGGCGCGGGAAAATCTTTAATTGGAGAAGCGCTTAATTTTATTTTAGGCAAAAGTTTTAATGCTGAAATTATTAAAGCCGGAAAATCATCTGCCCATGTTCAAGCTATTTTTGATATTAAATATAATTTTCAATTTAAAAATTTCTTAAAAAACAAAATGAAAAAAAATTTTGATAATTTAATTTTAAGCCGCGAACTTAATAATTCAGGAAAAAATATTTGCAGATTAAATGAGGATTTTATCACTTTAACTATGTTAAAAGAAACAGGAGATTATTTAATAGATTTACATTATCAACATGAACATCATCAGTTAATGAAATCAACAATGCAGTTAAAATATCTAGATTATTTAGGAGAAGCGGTTTTAACAAAGAAATTAAAAATTTTACAAGATAATCTTAATCAATATAAAGAACTTAATAAAAAAATACAAATTGCGAAAAATTTAAAAGAAGAAAATTTTAGAAAAATAGAATGGCTGAAATTTGAAATTAAAGAAATTGAAAATTTTAACTTAACCTCCGGCGAAGAAGAGAATCTAAAAGAAGAAAAGAATTTGTTGAATAATTATGAAAAAATTACCCGATTAATAAATGAATTAAGAGTTTTTCAAGATGGAGGGATTTCTTTAAGGGAAAATTTAGCCAATTTCATTTCTAAATTAGAAAAGCTTTCCGATTTAGAGAGTAAATTTAAAGAGCGATTAACTCAATTAAAACTTTTCCAGGAAGAAATTGAAGATATTTTTTACCTTTTAGGAGATTATCATGAAAATATTAATTATTCGCCTCAAAATTTGGAAGAAATAAATAAACGACTTTTTTTAATTTCGGAATTTAAGAAAAAATACGGGCAAAATTTAGAAGAAATTAAAAATTATTATGAGAAAATAAAAAAAGAATTGTCTCAAATTGAAATTAAAGACGAGGACTTTGAAAAATGGCATAAAGATTTAAAGATTTTGTCAAAAAATATTATTGAGGAATCCGGAGTAATTTCTAAAGAAAGAATTAAATTAGCTAAACTTTTAGAAGATAATGTAAAAGAAGGTTTAATATCTTTAAAAATGCCTCAAGTTAGATTTGAAGTAAAAATCTCATCCATAACTGAAGGAGAAGAATTTATTTGGGAGGATAAAATTTTTAAAATTAAAGAAGAAGGAGCTGAAGAGGTAGAATTTTTAGTTAGTTTTAATCCCGATGAACCCTTGAAAAATCTTAAAAAAGTAGCTTCAGGCGGCGAACTTTCCCGTTTAATGTTAATTTTTAAAATTATTTTCGCTAAATTTGATCAAGTTAATACTTTATTTTTTGATGAAATTGATCAAGGATTGGGAGGAGCAGCCGCGGAAATAGCGGCGATGCGCTTAAAAGAGCTCTCTGGCAATTTTCAGATAATTTGCATTACTCATTTAGCTTCTATAGCCGCTCGAGCCAATAAGCATTTTAGAATTAATAAGAGATTAATTAATTCTAAGACTAAAATTATTCTTGAAGAGCTT
>JACPDS010000181.1 GCA_016183885.1 Armatimonadota bacterium | reverse complement strand
TTTCAAAATAAAAGGGGTGAAAAAAATGGATAACTTAAGAGGAATAGGACCTATATATCCAGATCCTTCTTTAACTCCCGGGGATCCCTCCTCTAAAAGCAGTTCTCAAAATGTAAGTTTTGACCAGATTTTAAAAGAAACACAAATGCTGGCTTATAACTCTCCCGCGAATGAAAAAAATTCTTTAGAAAATATTCCAACTTCTTTTATCCCTATGGAAAATACTACGCGTCAAATAGTAGGTTATCAAAATACTTTTTTAGGCACTTTTAGCAAACAAACAGAAGCCTCTATTATAAGAACTAATAATAAAATTGAAATAAAAAGCCCTTTAGGCAATATGAAAATTGAAGTAGATTCTAATAACCCTGAAATGCTTTATGTCCAGATGCCGCAGGGAAATTTTTACGGAAAGCTTACTGAACAAAATGGCGATATTTTAATCCAAAGCGATAATAAGAAAAAATCTATCACTATTCATCAAGAAACTAATGGAGATATTAAAGTTACCAATAAAGGCATCCAGGAAGGCATTAAATTGGTTTTTAAAAGCTAATTTTTACTTTAAATTTTTGCTAAATTTTGAACAAGTAGTCAGCCAGATTAAAAGCGTGGCGGCTAATACTCCCCAAATTAAATCATATTTAGAAGCAATATACTTTCCGATAAAAAAACTTAAAATTAATCCAAAACTTTGCAGAAATGTTTTAGTAAGAATTACCAAAATAAAACCGATGAGTGCCCAAATCATCCCATATTTTAAATGCTGATACATCCAAACAGCTAAAGAAACCGCTAAAGTAAATTTTAATATTTTCTCAATCCACTTTTCCATGTTTTAAATTTTTAAAACTGTAGAATTACGCAATTTAGCTGATTTTAAAGTATTTTTCATTAACATAGCGATGGTAAGCGGTCCTACTCCTCCCGGAACAGGCGTAATTTCTGAAGCAACTTTCGAAACTTCTTTAAAATCCACATCGCCTGCGAGTTTATCATTTAAGCGGTTAATTCCCACATCAATTACTATTGCTCCTTTTTTAACCATACTGGCTTTAATCATTTCCGCTCTTCCAATCGCCACCACTAAAATATCCGCTCTTCTGGTTACTTCTTCTAAATTTTTAGTTTTAGAATGACACATACAAACTGTGGCATTTTCCTGAAGAAGCATTAAAGCTACCGGTTTCCCTACAATATTACTCCTTCCAACTATTACTGCTTCAGCTCCTTGAATTTTTATAGAAGTGCGCTTAAGAATTTCCATAATTCCTTGAGGAGTGCAGGGAGGAAAAAGAGCTTCTCCCATTACCAATTTCCCTAAATTTACAGGATGAAAGCCATCCACATCTTTTTCAGGTAAAATATGTTCCATTATATTTTGAGTATTTAAATGATTCGGCAAAGGAAGTTGAACTAATATTCCGTGAATTTTATTATCTTGATTAAGTTTATCAATTAATTTTAAAAGCTCATTTTGAGAGGTAGATTCTGGTAAAAGTAAAGTTTCAGAATATATTCCTAAATTCTCGCAAGCTTTAGCTTTATTTTTTACATATACTTTAGAAGCGGGATTTTCTCCTACTAAAATTACCGCTAAACCGGGCACAACGCCTTGCTTCTTTAAATTTATAACTTCCTGTTTTAATTCTTCAATAATACTTTGAGCAATAGCTTTTCCGTCTAATATTTTAGCCGGCATTTTTCCCCTCCTTTTTAGCGTTAGGTTTTTTCATATTCGCTTAACGCTTGCTGTTTAAAACTTGATACTTTTTAATTTTTGATTTATTCAACTTTTCCTGCTTTGAAAAAATTAAAAAGTTAAGCCTTATAATTTAATTAGATTGATATAAAGGAGAGATTGCTCTTAATTTTTGAATAATTGGGGGGAATTCTCTTAAAAAGAATTCTATATCTTGAAGATCATTATCAATTCCCAAGCTAAAGACAACTGAACCTTGAGCGGAAACATCATCTATCCCGATAGCCTTAAGAACGCGGGAAACTTTAAGCGCTTCAGATGAGCAGGTAGAACCGCTTGTTCCCGCTAATCCCTTAAAATTAAGATGCATCAGCATCGCTTCGCCTTCAATATATTTAATGCAAAAACTGGCATGATTGGGAAGCCTTTCAATTTTATGGCCGGTTAAAAAACAATCTGAAATATTCTCTAATATTCCCTTAATAAGTTTATCTCTTAAAGTAGTTAAATAAGTTTTTCTTTCTAAAAGTTTTTCTTTAGCTAAATTCGCGGCTTTACCCATTCCCATAATAGCGCTTATATTATGAGTTCCCGACCTTAAACCTCTTTCCTGTATTCCGCCTTCAATAAGCGGGAGGATGCGCACTCCTTTTCTTATATATAAAGCCCCGCTTCCGAATGGGGCATAAAAAGGGTTTCCTGCTAAAGATAAAAGATCTACTCCTAAATCCTTAACATTAATAGGGATTATTCCCGCGGCGGCTACTGCATCAGTATGAAAAATCACGCCTTTATCTTGGGCAATCTCGGCAATTTTTTTAATTGGTTCTAAAGTTCCAATTTCATTAGAAGCTGACATTACTGTTATTAAGATTGTATCGGTTTTAATTAAATTTTTAACTTCTTCTGGATTTACTTTCCCATAAGCGTTTACTTTCAGCCAGCTTATCTCATAACCTTGTTTTTCCAAGCTCTTAAGAGGGTGATATACAGAATCATGTTCAAGAGGGCTGGCAATAATGTGCCTGCCTTTTTTAATTTGGCTTTTAGCGATTCCCTTAATTGCCATATTATTAGATTCGCTTCCGGAGCTGGTAAAAATAATTTCATCAATATCCGCGCCAATTAATTCAGATACCGACTGCCGCGATTCATCTAAAATTTTTTTTGCTTTTTCCCCAAATAAATGGCGGCTTAAAGGATTGCCAATATCCTCCCCTAAAAACGCTTCCATAGCAGATTTTACTTCCGGCAAAATTGGACTATAGGCTAAATGATCAAAATTAATCATTTTCATTTTGTATTTTCCCTTTTATTTTTACTTTTTCTCTATATAAACAGTAAAAATATCTTCTTGATTTTTTTCTATGGATAAAAGTTTATTATTTGTTTCTTTGCACCAGGCTGGAATATCTTCCAGTATTCCGGGATCATCCGCCAGCATTTCTACCACATCTTTGGAACTCATAACTTCAAGTTCTTGTTTAAGTTTTACTATGGGTATAGGGCAAAATAATCCTACCGCATCCAGACTTGAGATTATTTTAACCTTCTTCCCTT
>JACPDS010000180.1 GCA_016183885.1 Armatimonadota bacterium | reverse complement strand
ATATGTATAGAACGCATTCACTCACTTGCAAAAAATTGCAATTTATGTTATATTAAAATTTAACTCTTTTTTTAAAGAATATAAATCATAATAAAAGAGTGGGAAAACCCACTCTTTTATTATGATTATAAGGTTTTTTTATGGATAAAATTAATTTAGAAAAAATAAAGTTATTAGCTTGCGAAATAGCCGTTCCTTTAGGTATAAATATTGTACAAATAAATTATTTAAGAGAAGGAAAAAATAATATTTTAAGAGTGATTATTAATAAAGATATCCCTGTAATAATAAAGGATTGCGAAGATATATCTCGTCCTTTAAGTAAAGCATTGGATAAACTTAATATAATTAAAGAAAATTATTATTTAGAAGTATCATCAAGAGGTATAGAGCAACTAAATAACTAAATTTAAAAATAAAATAATTCATATTTTTAATTAGTTTTAAAGTTATTGGAGGAAGGAAAATTTATGAATAGTGAATTAATTAATGCTTTGAAACAAATTGAAAAAGAACGCTTTATTCCATTTAAATTATTAATTGAAACAATGGAAACCGCTCTTGCGGCCGCTTATAAAAAAAATTTTAAAACAATGCAAAATTTATCAGTTAAAATTAATCATCAAACTGGCGAACCTAAATTACTTAACCAAAAATTAGTCGTAAATAAAGTAAAAGATGCCGATTTAGAGATTTCTTTAAAAGAAGCAAAAAAAATTAAACCGGATGTTAAAGAAGGAGAAGAAATTAATATAGAGATTACTCCTTCGAATTTCGGAAGAATTGCCGCTCAAACAGCTAAACAAATAATTGTTCAAAAACTTAAGGAAGCTGAAAGAGATATTATTTTTGATGAATATAATAAAAAAGTTGGTGAAATAGTTACCGGTATATTCCAAAGATATGAATATAAAAATATATTATTAGATATAGGTAAAGATGTAGGAAAAATTGAAGCTATTATTCCTCCGCAAGAGCAAGTTTCTATAGAAAATTTTCGTTACGGCGATCGGATTAAATTTTATGTTGTAGAAATTAAAAAAACCAGCCGCGGACCGCAAATTATCGGCTCCCGCTCCTCTATAGATTTTTTAAAGAAACTTTTTGAATTAGAAGTGCCGGAAATTTCTCAAGGGTTAATTGAAATCAAAAGCGCTTCTCGGGAACCTGGATATAGATCTAAAATCGCGGTAAAATCAAAAGATTCTAATATCGATCCAGTAGGAGCTTGTGTTGGCTCAAGAGGCTCAAGAGTGCATAATATAGTAGATGAACTAAGAAGGGAAAAAATAGATATTATTAACTGGAATTCCGATCCAATAACATTTATTTCCAATGCTCTTTCACCCTCTAAAGTAATTTCTGTTGCTTTAAAAGAAAAAGATAAAAGCGCTTTTGTTGTGGTTCCTGATCATCAGCTCTCTTTAGCTATAGGAAAAGACGGCCAAAACGCTCGTTTAGCCGCTAAATTAACTAACTGGAAAATTGATATTAAAAGCGAATCGCAGGCTAAAGAAATGCCTCCAGAGCCGGAACCGGAACCAGAAAAAATTAAGGAAGAACTAATAGAAGAAGAAATAATATCTTTAGAAAATGATAAACCGGCTATATCTGAATCGCTGGAAAAAACTATAGAAATTGAAAAAATTATCCCAAAAAATGAACTCTTAATAGATTTGCCTGAATTACAGCCAATGCCGGTAGAATTTGAGGAGAAAGAAAAAAAAGATATAGAGAAAAAGAAAAAACAAGAAAAAGAAGAATTGAAAAGAGAGGAAAAAATTTTTGCTTTGAAAAAGAAAAAGAAATTAATTAAGCCGGCTTTAAGAAGAAGGCTTGAAGAAGACGAGGATTATGAAGAGCCTTCTTAAAAAATCAAAACGAATGTGTATTGTATGCAGAAATTTTAAAAATAAAGAAGATTTTTATAAAATGATACAATATAAAAATAAAATTTATTCTAAAGAAGAAAATTTCCATGGCAAGGGTATATATATATGTTTAAATTCATCTTGCATTAAAGAGTTTTTTAAAAAAAGAAGCTTTAAAAGCTATCTTAATATTTTAGATCAAGAAGTTCTAAATCAATTACAGGTTTTAACTCTGTAAGCGTTCAACCCCATCAGCCTTTTACCCTCTCCCATCAAGGGGAGAGGCTGAGGGAAGATGAACGGCTGCAAAATTATTGATAACGAAGGAGGTGAATATATGAGCAAATTAAGAGTATATGAACTGGCAAAAGAATTTAATATTTCCAGCAAAGAGCTTTTAGATAAAATAAAAAATTTAAATATAAAAGCTGCCTCTCATATGAGTAATTTAGAAGAAGAACAAGTACTTTTAATTAAAGAAAAATTTTCTCAAGACAAAAAAAAGGGAGTTATAGAAAAAAAAGCGGCTCCTTCTCCAAAACCACTAACAAAAAATGAACCGCTTGTTAAATTAGAAGATAAAAAAATAAAAGAAAAAGGGCAGAAACTTGAAGAGCAAAAAATTATAAGCAAACCTATACCAATATCCAAAATAGAACTTAAAAAAGTTTTAATCCCCGAAATAATTTCTGTTGGGGATTTAGCGAATCTTTTAAAGGTTAACGTTAATGAAATAATCAAGTTTTTAATGAAACAGGGTTTAATGCTCACTATTAATCAAAATCTGGATTTTTCTTTAGCTGAAAAAACCGCTAAAAATTTTGGTTATACCGCAGCGATTTCTATTCCTTTAGAAAAAAAAATATTGGAAGTTAAAAGACAAGGTACTTTGCAAATTCGTCCGCCGGTAGTAACAGTATTAGGTCATGTTGATCATGGAAAAACGTCTCTTTTAGACGCAATAAGAAAAAGCAATTTAGTTTCTGGCGAAGCTGGCGGCATTACCCAGAAGATTGGAGCTTATAATGTTGAATACGAAGGTAAAAAAATAATTTTTATTGATACTCCGGGCCATGAAGCTTTTACATCAATGCGGGCCAGAGGAGCAAAAGTAACTGATTTAGTTATTTTGGTAGTAGCGGCTGATGATGGAGTAATGCCCCAAACTATTGAAGCAATTAATCATGCAAAAGCCGCTAAAACACCTATTATTGTAGCTATTAATAAAATAGATAAACCCCAAGCTAATCCGGAAAGAGTAAAACAACAGCTTGCCGATTTAGGAATTTTACCCGAAGATTGGGGCGGGGATGTTGTATGTATCCCTGTTTCCGCTAAACAAAAGGTAGGAATTTCTGAATTATTAGAAATGATTATTCTTGTAGCAGAAATGCAGGAACTCAAAGCTGATTATAACGGTAATGCTTTGGGCACTATTATTGAAGCTAAATTAGATAAAGGTTTAGGTCCGGTTGCTACCGTTTTAGTCCAAAACGGAACCTTAAAAATCCAAGATGCGGTAGTGGCTGGAACTACTTATGGGAAAATAAGAGCGATGCTCAACGATCAAGGAGGAAGAATTAATAAGGCTACGCCGTCAACTCCTGTAGAAATGATCGGAGGATTAAATGATGTTCCTCATGCAGGCGATATTTTACAAGTTGTAGATGATAAAAGCGTTCGTCAAATAATGGAAGAACGGGTTTTAAAAAATAAAGAAGAAAAATTAAATCATCAAAGAACCAGTTTAGATAATCTGTTTAAGCAAATTAAAGAAGGCGATTTTAAAGAATTAAATATTATTATTAAAGCCGATAATCAAGGTGGAGCAGAAGCTTTAAAATATGCTCTCAGCAAGCTGCAGCATGAAAATGTGCGTTTAAACTGCATTCATGCCGGAGTTGGAGCGATTAACGAATCGGATATTTTGCTGGCTTCCGCGTCTAATGCTATTATAATTGGTTTTAATGTGCGGGCTGATTTAAATATAAAAAAGCTTGCTGAACAGGAAAAAGTGGATATCCGCTTTTATGGAGTAATTTATAATATAATTGAAGATATCAAGGCTGCTATGGCTGGTTTATTAAAACCTGAATATCGCGAAGTATTAATAGGGAAAGCAGAGGTTAGAAATATTTTTAAAGTTTCTAAAGTGGGTATAATTGCCGGTTCTTATGTATTGGAGGGGAAGGTTCAAAGAGGATTAGACGCTAGAGTTATTCGGGACAGCGCGGTAATTTTTGAATGTAAAATCAGCAGTTTAAAACGTTTTAAAGAAGATGTGAAAGAAGTGCAGGCAGGATACGAATGCGGTATCGGCATAGAAAAATTTGGAGGACTTCAGTCAAAAGATATTATTGAAATTTTTGCCCTTCAAAAAGTATCGGAAAAAGTTTTAAATTTATGAGTATTCAACGCTTAGCTAAAATTAAAGAATTAATTAAGCAGGAAATAAGTTTAATTATTCCTCAGCTAAAAGATCCTCGGCTGCATTTATGTTTTATCACTGTGACGGATGCGGAAGTATCTCCGGATTTAAAATACGCTAAAATTTTTGTGAGCATTTTAGGAGAAGAAGATAAAAAGAAAAAAATCCTGGAAGGTTTATCTTCGGCTTGCGGATATATAAGAGGAGAGCTGGCAAAAAGAATCAGTCTGCGTAATATCCCCCAAATAGTTTTTAAATTTGACTCTTCTATTGAAAGAGGGTCAAGAATTTTTGAACTTTTAGCCCAAGTTAAAGATGAAAATAAAGAACCTTAAAAATAAAGATTTTATTCTTTTAGCTTCTCTTCTTCAACTTAAAAATAATTTCTTGATTATTCCTCATAAAAATATTGACGGCGATGTCTTAGGATGTATGTTAGCTTTGTATTTAGGTTTAAAAAAAATCAATAAAGAAATTTATTTATTTACCAATGAAAAAATTCCTGATATATATAATTTTCTTCCCGCTAAAGAAAAAGTTGAACAAGAGCTTTCTTTAAAGAGTTTTGAAGTAGCAGTGCTTTTAGAATGCAGCTCTTTAGAGCGTATCCCCGAAAAATTAAACTTGCGAAAAATAGCTCCCTGCATTATTAACATTGACCATCATCCCGATAATAAATATTATGGAGATTATAATTGGATAGATTCTTCAAGCGCAGCTTTAGGTGAAATGATTTATCAACTGCTGATTTATTTAAAAATAGAATTAGATTTAGCTATTGCTACTTGTTTATATATTTCTATTTTAACCGATTGCGGAGCATTTCAATATTCTAATACAACTATGCGCACTCATCAAATTGCTTCGGAACTTTTAAAATTTCCCATACCAATAAATGAAGTTAGCAGAAAAATATATAAGGAGAAAGAATTTAAAGTCTTAAAATTATTAGGAAAGTGTTTAGCTAATTTAGAAACTAATTTAGGAGGAAAGATCGTCTGGGGAGTAATTACTAAAGAAATGTTTAGAGAAACTCAAACTAGCGAAGCTGATACACAACATTTTATAGAAGAAATCAATCAGATTAAAGACGCTGAAATAGTAATTTTATTTAAAGAAACTAAAAATTCTGAAATTAAGTTAAGTTTGCGTTCTTTAATTTTCCCTGTAAATAGGATTGCGGCTAATTTTGGAGGAGGGGGACATCCCCAGGCGGCTGGCTGCGCTATAGCCGGGAATTTAAAAGAAGTTATTCCTTTAGCGATTAATCGGATTATTGAGGAATTTTATTATTAATAAGGAGATGATTAAGATGCATGAGGCGCGAAATGCCGCCCGGAAAAATATCGGAGCTGGTATCTATTTTTTAGTTTATATATTTTTTACTTTAATTTTTCCTCTTTATGCTCAAGATTATTTCCCGTTAGATCAGGGAAACTTCTGGATTTATAAAACTAATAATGGAAACCTTATTAAAACAGAAGTTATCGGCATGGAAAAATTTAATGATAAAGAGTGTATTTTAGTAGAAAGTTTTAAGGTGGAACAACCCCAGAATAAACAAAGAGAATTTTATCAAAAAATTAATCAAACCATTTTTTATTACGGAAGAGAATTTGGAGAGTTTAAAGCTTATTATCAT
>JACPDS010000182.1 GCA_016183885.1 Armatimonadota bacterium | reverse complement strand
AATCCCTCTCTGATCTCTGTGATTTATCGTATCATATCCATAAATAATTAGTGAATAGTGAATAGATTCTATTTACTATTACTCGACTTGTTTTAATTATTCTCATTAGCATAAAACTCTTTAGATTGCCTTTTTAAAAGCTCCTCTTAATATTTTTAAACCCTGTTCAATTTCTTCCTCTTTAATAATTAATGGCGGCAAAAAACGGATAACATTATCATAAATTCCCGCTTTAAGCAGTATCAATCCGTTTTGATAGCAATATTTAATAATCCGGGCTGTTTCCTCAATGGCAGGCTCTTTAGTTTTTTGATTCTTTACCAATTCTATTGCCAGCATCAAACCTTTTCCTCTTATATCCCCAATCAAAGAAAACTCTTCTTTTAATTTTTTTAAATAATTAAGAATATACTCTCCATTTTTTTCTACGGATTTCATTAACTTATCTTTTTTAATTTCTTTAATCATAGTTAAACCAGCTTGACAGGAAATAGGATTCCCCCCAAAAGTCCCGCCTAATCCTCCAACTATTGTAGAATCCATAATCTCTTTTCTCCCAATAACTGCCGATAAAGGCAATCCTCCTCCTAAAGCTTTAGCGCTAAGGATAATATCGGGAATAACTTTAAAATGAGAAATAGCCCAGATTTTTCCCGTTCTTCCTAAACCAGCTTGAATCTCATCATCAATATATAAAATTCCACTTTTTCTTGTAATTTCGCTAATCCCTTCTAAAAACTCAAGCGGCGGGACAATAAATCCTCCTTCTCCAATAATCGGCTCTATGATTAAAGCCGCTATATCTTCCGGGTCAACTTGAGTTTTAAAAATTTTTTCTAAAAATTCAAGACAATATATTCCGCAATCCGGATAATTCAAATTAAAATAACAGCGGTAACAATAAGCATAAGGAATCTTATAAACATCTCCAAAAAAAGGACCGAAATTTTTTTTATAAGGATAAATTTTAGAAGTTAAACTTAAAGCAAACATTGTTCTCCCGTGGAAAGCCCCTTCAAAAGAAATTACACTTCTGCGTTTAGTAAAAGTGCGGGAAACTTTAAAAGCGTTTTCTACCGCTTCCGCTCCGCTATTTAATAAAATCACTTTTTTATTAAAATCACCCGGAGTAATTTCAGCAAGCGCTTTAGCTAACTCTAAATATTCTGGATACATAGCAACATGAAAACATAAATGCTGATAGTCCCCTAAACGCTTTTTAACCGCTTTTAAAATTCCCGGATGAGTATGTCCCAGATTCATTACACCTAAACCGGAGGCAAAATCCAAAAATTTATTATTATCATAATCATATAAAAATACCCCCTGGGCTTTCTTAATAAAAACAGGAACTACATTAAAAACGCCTTGAGGAATATATTCTTCTTTAATTTGATTTAATTTTCTAGAATTTTTTCCGGGAATTTCATTTTTCATAAACTAAATAGAAATAGAATTAAAAAAATACTCCCGCGATGTTGCGTCGGGATGTGATACTTCACATGCGAAATTTTGCATTAATTAACTTTATTTCATTTCTGCAAATCATCTAAATACTTGCGGCTTTGAATAGCAAATTCGCCTTCCGGAGCAGATGCTAGATATTTTTTAAAATAAGTTATGGCATTATTCTTATCAGCTTTATTATAATAAGCCACGCCTAAATTATAATAACTAATTATAAATTCTTTATCTAACTCTAAAGCTTTTTTATATTCAGCTATAGCATCGTCATATTTATTTTGTTCATGATAGACTAATCCCAAACGATTATGAGCATTGGCAAAGTCTGGTTTAATTTCTATAGCCTTCTTTAATTCAGAAATAGCATCTTCAAAATTTCCCAATTTAAAATAAGCCCATCCTAAGCTGTAATGCGCCATTATATATTTTGGCTCTTCAATAACAGCTTTTCTCCATTGAGAAACCGCTTCATCAATATTTCCTTTTAAATAATAAGCTTCTCCTAAATAATAATAAGCTTGAACATAATGTATATCAATTTTCAAAGCTTTATTATATTCAGAAATGGCATCGTCGTATTTCCCTAAAGCTGTATAACATTCGCCTAATCCTTTATGATCTTCGGGTGAATTCGGATTTAATTCAATGGCTTTTTGAAAGTTCGGCATAGCTTCATTATATTTACCCAGATCAAAATAAGCATAAGCTAAATTATAATAAGCTATTTCAAATTTAGGTTCTAGTTCAAGAGCTTTTTTATAATAAGAAACCGCTTCATCAATTTTATTCATGTCATTATAAATTAAACCAATATAATTATAAATATTAGCATATTTAGGGTTAACTTTAATGGCTAAATTAAGCTCTTCCAAAGCTTTATTTAAATTTCCCTCTTTATAATACTTTTTCCCTTGCTGATAATGCTGTTCCTTGGATGGATCGTCAGTTTGAGAATAGACTGCTCCAAAATTAAATAAAAATAAAACTAAACTAAGTATTAAAATTCTCTTTAACATTTTCCCCCCTAAACGGATATTATTAAACTATTAACAGAAATTCTAGATTAATATAATAAGCTCCTTTTTTAAATTTTAACTTTATTTTAACAAAATTTTAACATTTTATTAATATTTTCGGTATTGACTTTATTAATTTTGTCGGTATTTAAAAGTTAGTTTTAATAAAACTCAAAAATTTAAGGAGGTCAAAAAATGACTCAAAGTATTAAAAATAACGCTTTAGCTTCCGCTAATCATAATACCGCTATAAAAAGTGCCGCTAAAGGGCAAAATACGCCTTTACTTAATTTAACTTTAACTCCCGCCAATCTTGAAAAAATCCGCAAATATCTTTTTGCTAATAATCCCGCGCCTCAACCGGAGAAGCCTGATTGGATGAAGCCTAAACCTGATTGGAAGCCGGAGAATGTTGCTGGACAAATTACTAATCCTGATGGAACAGTTACTAATATATACAAAAATGGATTAAAGGAAAGATTGGACCCTAAAACCAGCCAAGGCGCTATTATTCTGCCTAATGAAGTAAAAATAGAAATTCTGGAAACAGATGAAAATGGCGCTCCAACAAAACTTCGGGCAAACTATCAAGGAAAATTTATTCCGGTAGAATTTAAAAAAGATTTTTTACAAGAAGAATATATTATTTTAGAAAATTACGATGGGAAAGGCGCTAAAATAGAAATAAGAGAGCGCTCCGGGGCAAGAAATTACCATTTAAGCGATGATGATAAAAAAGATCCTAATTTAGCTAAAAAAGCTTGGGCAGAATACAGTTTTTATAATAATCTCCATCAAACTTGTAAATCTAACGGCAAACTTGAATTTCGCTGGGGAAACTTACTGGGCCGATATTTAGATGATGAAACTTTACGACCTGATGGAAAATTAATTCTTTACAATTTCCCCGACGTCTCAAAAGATACCGATAAAGCCTTGCTTAATAAAGACGGTTCGTATGAAGTAAGCTGGGTTAATAAAAAATCGCTCTGGAGAGAAAACCCTGCCGATCACACCTATAAAGAAGTAATTGAAGAAGAAAAAGAAGTTAGTTGTATTAAACCTTTTATTACTCATGATCAAATTAAAAAAGCTATAGAGAGTGAATAGTTTATAGTGATTAATGAATAGAAAGAAAGAAAAGCGAAAAAGAAGCGAGGTATTTATGCAGGTAAATAAATAATAAAAAAATACTGCTAAAAAAATAAATAGAAGGAGAATAAAATGCTTAAAAAAGTTGAAGATTTAACAAAAAAAACTTCAGTCTCTATAATTCAAACTAAAGCTCCATCTAGATTAGAAAATCCAAAAGATGAAGTAACTATTTCTAAAGATATTAAAGTAAATACTCTCCCTCAAGATCCTTTAGTTTCTGAAGTAAAAACTGTAGAAATCCCTCAAGAAGAGGCAGGTAAAAATTTAATTGGAAAAAGAGTTGTTACACAGGATAGAAATAACCCTATAGCTATTGCTGATCCAGACGGGAATTATTTTTATGCCTTGAGCACTCCTCAATTTGATCAAGTAAATGCTCATAATATAGCTTATCGAACTCTTGCCATGTTCGAAAAACTTCTGGGAAGAAAAATTCCTTGGGCTTTTGCTAAAGAACAAATTTTTGTTTTACCACATGCTCAGGAGGGTAAAAATGCTTATTACGACCGTTGGGGAGAAAACGTAAGCTTTTTTTATTTTAATTCGCCCGAACTTAAAAAAATTGTCCAAACTTCTCAATCACAGGATGTAGTTTCTCATGAAGGAGGACATGCTGCTTTAGACGGATTACGGCCGGGTTATCTTTATTCATTTGATAAAGAAATAAGAGCTTTTCACGAAGCTTTTGGAGATATTACCGCTATGATGTTAGCCCTGCAGGATGAAGATAATCTTGATAAAGTTATATCTGAAACTAAGGGAGACCTAACCAAAGAATCTTTAATCACAAGATTGGGAGAAGAATTTGGGAAAGCCGTTCATCTTGCTAATCAAGATCCCAATGATGACAATAGAATTTATCTTCGTTCAGCCTTAAATAATTTTAAATATGCCGATCCCAATACTCTGCCTAATAGTAATGATGAAAATACGCTTACAGGAGAAGCGCATAATTTTTCTCGACTTTTTACGGCTGCTTTTTATGATATTTTAACAAGCCTTTTTAAAGAATTTAAAAATCAAAATTTAGACGATAAAACAGCTTTAACTCAAGCTCGAGATGTTTTAAGTAAAATTTTCACTTACGGAATAGAACTTTCACCCCGCAATTCAGGAACATATAATGAAATTGCCAAAGCTATGCTATCGGCAGAAAAAAATATTTTTGGAGGAAAATATAAAGAAATCTTAAAAAATATTTTTAAAGAGCGGAAAATTCTTTCTTTAAAAGATTTAGAGGAAGTTGATCATCCTCTCCCTGAAATTAATTTACCTAAAATAAATATTTCTAAAGGCGCAATAAATTTATTAAAACAAAATTTAAAGAGACTTAATCTGCCTGAAAATATAAACTTAAAAGTAGAAGAAATTTTTACTAATCAAAAAGGCGAAACCTTTATCCATTATAAATTTGCTAAAGATATTCCTTTAGATAAAAGCTGCGGCAGATATCAAGAATATTCTGTAAATTTAAGCGGAGGAGTTTCTCTAGCTTTCAATCAAAAAGGAAAGCTTTTTCATTTTAATTTTGACCCTGTTAGCAAGGAAAAAATATCCAGAAATATTTTAGGCTTAAAAGAAATTATAAGAGAAAATTTAATCTGCCGGCATCAAGGAAAGGGCGGAGGATACCTTAAAGGCAATAATCAATTATATAAAGCCGCTTATATGGAAAAAGAAAGAAAAATTATCCCTGTTCCTGTAATTGACTAAACTTTCTCTTATAAGCCGCAATTAAGCCAAAAGCGCCTGTAAGCATCATATCTCCGTAAGGAGAAGCAAAATAAACTTTTTCTCCTTTCAAGATTTCTCTTTGAGGGCCGATTACTGCTAGTTTATCAAATTTTTTATAATTTAAATATTCAGGGCTAATAATGCAGCCATGCCCTCCTTGAGAATAAACTTCTTTAAATGTAAGACGACCATTTATAAATTTATTAATCAATTCTTTAATTTTTACTTTATTTAAAAGATGTAAATGATGTTCCAATACTCCAAAAACTTTTTCTTTTTTCAATAAAATACCTAATAAATGATGATTGCCTAAATTTAAAATTACTACCCCTTTTTTAGAAACTTTTTTTACATAATCATCTTCTAAAGCTCCCCAGATTGCCGCAGAACAAGTATCCATTACCAGCGCGCCGGGTGAATCTCTCCTGATAGCCAGCATTCTGGCAAAAAAAGAAGGTATTTTCCCGTAAATTAAATTTAAAATATTCCCTCCAGAATTTACAAATTTTTCCCAAAATTGAAAGCGAAAAATTCGATTGCTTATTTTTAAACTTTCTCCATGATCTTGACATGCAATGGCAAATTTATTAGGTAATTTAACTTCCAATTGAGTTAAAAATTCTTCTAACAATTTAAGATTAAAATCTTTTAAAAATAAAATTTCAGCGCCTTGAGGGAATTTTGAAGTAATCTTTACTCCTTGAGCTTTTACTTTTTCTAAGTCGTCATAAATAGTTTTAGCGGCTAAAGGAGCGGCATAAACTTTAAGTCCTGCTTTTAAATGTTCTTTTACGGCAAAATTAATCGGTCCTCCCCCCATTAAATTGCCCCCTAAAAAAATAGCTTTTTTCTCTTTAGTAAATTTTTAAATCTTTTT
>JACPDS010000186.1 GCA_016183885.1 Armatimonadota bacterium | reverse complement strand
GAGGGGTAGGGCAAGGGCATTGGAATAAATCTACCGGTCCTTATAAGGGACCAAAAGGACCATCTAGTCCAGAAGATTTCCGGGCTTTAGAAAAATTAAAAAAAATGCAAGATCTCTCACTGCAAAGTGAAATTTATAACGATGGAAAAGTAATCGTTATACTTAGCCCTGAAGCAAGAAGAATTTTAGAACTCGAAAAATAAAAGCCAATAAAATATGCCCAAAAAGATAATTTTAGGATTAATTTTTATATTTTTTCTTAATTTTCATATAAGTTTTGCCGATGGTTTTATTATTCCTCATCCTCATCCTGATATATCCAATCCTCTTGATTTTTCAGTGAAATATCATCGGGTAGAGATTAAAGTAAAAGATCAGGTCTGCGTTACAGAAATCGATCAAGTCTTTATTAATGAAAATAACCGAGATTTAGAAGGAACTTATATTTTTCCTTTACCGGAGAATTCCGCTATTTCAGAATTTTCTATGGATGTAGATGGAAAAATGCTTAAAGGAAAAATCTTAGATAAAGCTGAAGCCCGCCGAATTTATGAAGAAATTGTAAGAAGAAAAAAAGATCCGGCTATCTTAGAATATTTAGGGAGAAATATTTTCCAAGCTAAAATTTATCCTATCCCGGCAAAAGGTGAAAAACATATTAAATTAAAATATAACGAATTAATTAAAGTTGAAGAGGGGCTGGGGAAAATAGTTTATCCTTTAAGCACAGAAAAATTTTCCCTTAAGCCTTTAAATGAACTTGTTATCACGATTAATATTCATTCTTCTATCCCCATTAAATCAATTTATTCTCCTACCCATGATTTATCCTTCAGGCGCATTGACGATTATAATCTTAAAGCCAGTTTTGAACAAAGTAAAGTTAAACCCGATAAAGATTTAATTATTTATTATACTTTATCTAACAAAGATTTTGGAGTGAATTTAATTTCTTATCGAGAAAATCTTAAAAATCCGGGTTATTTTCTTTTATTAGTTGCCCCTAAAGAAAAATTTTCTCAAGAAGAAGTATTATCTAAAGAAATTGTTTTTGTTTTAGATACATCCGGCAGTATGGCGGATGAAGATAAAATTTTTTACGCTAAACGGGCCTTAAATTTTTGTCTGGCTAATTTAGATAAAAAAGATTATTTTAATTTAATTAACTTTAATGATGAGGTAGAATTATTTTCCAAAGAAAATTTAATCGCAGCGCCTCTTAATATAAATAAAGCTAAAAATTTTATTCAAGACTTAAAGCCTTCCGGAGGCACTAATATTAATCAAGCTTTAATTAAAGCCTTAGAGCTTTTTTCTAAAAATAGTTATCCTAAATATTTAATTTTTTTAACAGATGGACTGCCTACGGTGGGAATTACCTCGGTAAATCAAATTTTAGAAGATCTAAAACAAAAAAATAAAAATACGCATTTATTTACTTTTGGAGTAGGATATGATGTGAATACTAATTTGTTAGACCAGCTGGGAAGTCAAAATCATGGAATAGCTGAATATGTAAAAGGCAAAGAAGAGATAGAGCAGAAACTTTCTTCATTTTATCGTAAAATCAGCCGTCCCGTGATGACTAATTTAAAATTAGATTTTCAAGGGATTAAAGCGAGTATGCTTTATCCTAAAGAAATTTCCGATTTATTTAGCGGAACACAATTAGTGCTTTTAGGAAGATATGAAGGAAGCGGAGAAACAAAAATAACTCTTAGCGGAAAAAGGGGGAATAGTTTAGAAAATTTTGAATATCCAGTAAATTTTGCAAAATTTAATCAAGAAAATAATTATATTGCTCATCTTTGGGCAATTAGAAGAATAGGCTATCTTATAGAAACTTTAAAAACTAAAGGGGAAAATAAAGAATTAATTAATGAGATTATTGATCTTTCTAAAAAATACGGGATAATTACTCCTTTGCCTAAAGAGATAAATAAAGCAGATATATGTTTAGGTGGACACTTTTCAGATAAAGAAAAAGCTAAACGAGTTATCGCGGGAAAAACTTTTTATCTTAAAAAAGGAATTTGGACGGAAAACGGTTATCAGGATGAAAAAATTACAAGAATTAAATTTTTAAGCCCGGAATATTTTAAATTTTTGAAGGAAAATCCAAATTCAGGAAAAATTTTATCTTTAGGAAGCCAGATTATTTTTAATTGGGAAGGAAAATTTTATCAAGTTTATATTAAAAACTAAAAATTATTTTACTTTATAATCTTCAAGCTCATAATAAACATTAATTTTTTTATCGCCTTGAAACACTTCATCTTCTTCTTTAACTAAGCCAACTTTATCGGCATACCAGCGCGTAATAATTAGTTGGAGTCCTTTTGTTTGCGCGTCTTGAATTTGAAGCATTACTTTAAAACAAGAAAAATTATTTTTTCCTAAAATAATACTTTCCGGCCCGGAAACTTGAAATTGACAATTTGCCTGAGATTCTTCTATCTTCCCTGCCCAATCCCATATTTTATT
>JACPDS010000184.1 GCA_016183885.1 Armatimonadota bacterium | reverse complement strand
CAAAGGTGAAAAAATAAAAATTTGTTTTCAAGGAAAAGAAAAAATATTTACAGGGAATCCTCTGGAGACTTTAAGGGAGATTTTAGCTAATTTTAAAATTAATTCCAGAACTTCTTATCCTTTTTTGGGAGGAGGAATGGGCTATTTAGCTTATGAACTTAAGGATTTTATTGAAAAATTGCCCAATTTATCCAAAGATGATTTAAAACTGCCTGAACTTTATTTTGTTTTTTATAATAATCTGCTTATTTTTGATAAATTAAATAAAAAATTGTTAGTTTCAATTAATGATTTTCCTAATTCTAAGCTAAAAAGTAAAAATTTATTGCGGAGATTTAAAAAAATAAAAGAAAATTTAAAAAGAACCGTTAAACTTAAAAAAGAGCCGGTTTATTTTTTAGGAGCTAATTTTACCAAGGAAAACTATTTAAAATCAGTCAAAAAAATTATTGATTATATTTATGCCGGAGATGTTTATCAGATTAATTTATCCCAGCGTTTTTGCGCAAAAACCGCTATGCCGTCTTATCTGGTTTTTAAAAATTTAATTAAAAGAAATCCTGTTCCTTTTAGCGCTTATTTAAATTTAAGAAATTTTGAAATTGCAAGCGCTTCTCCGGAGCGGTTTTTAAGTTTAAATAATGATTGGATAGAAACCAGACCAATTAAAGGCACCCGTCCCCGGGGGGCAAATAAGATAGAAGATTTAAAGTTAAAAAAGTCATTATTAGAAAGCAAAAAGGACCAAGCCGAATTATCCATGATTGTGGATTTAGAAAGAAATGATCTGGGAAAAGTCTGCGAAATTGGAAGCGTTAAAGTTAAGGAGCATAAAAGATTAGAAGAATATGCCGGCATTTTTCATTTAATTTCTATTATTAAAGGCAAATTAAAAAAAGATAAAGATATAATAGATTTAATTAAATCTACTTTTCCGGGAGGGTCTATTACCGGGGTTCCAAAAATAAGGGCTATGGAAATAATCGAAGAATTAGAACCTGTTAAACGCGGCGTTTATACAGGCGCGATTGGTTATTTAAGTTTTCATAACACTTTAGATTTAAATATTGCCATTAGAACTTTTTTATTTAAAAATAATAAAGTTTATTTTCAAGCCGGAGGCGGAATAGTGATTGATTCTAAGCCGGAGGATGAATATCAAGAAACCTTGGATAAGGCTAAAATATTTTTACAAACTTTAATTTAAGGAGGGTTTTATTAAATGATTTATTCTACGACTATTTTAGCTGTTTTACATAAAGGAAGATTAGCTTTAGCCGGAGATGGACAGGTTACTTTTGATAAAACTATTGTAAAACATAAGACTAAAAAAATTAGAAAAATGGCTGAAGGAAAAGTTTTAGGCGGTTTTGCGGGCGGAGCCGCAGATGGAATTACCTTATATGAAAAATTTGAAAAAAAATTAGATGAATATCAAAATTTAATGCGCGCCGCCGTAGAATTGGCTAAGGATTGGAGAAGCGATAAGATTTTGCGAAAATTAGAAGCTTTAATGATTGTGGGAAACCTGGAACATATTTTAATCATTTCCGGGAATGGCGATGTAATTGAACCGGATGATAATATTGCCACAATTGGTTCCGGAGGTCCTTATGCGTTAGCGGCGGCTAAAGCCTTAGTAAAATATTCCGATTTAAGCGCGGAAGAAATTGCTAAAATATCTATGCAAATTGCCTCCGATATTTGTATTTATACTAATAAAGAAATTAGCATAGAAACTTTATAGAGAATTGAGAATTAAGAATGAAGAATTAATACCAAGTTGCAATGATTTGTAGGGGTTCAATTTATTGAACCCGCGCAAGCGTCAGCATCAAGCCCCGCTTGTAGCGGGGCAAGGTTAATAGAGCGGGTTTGATAAATCAAACCCCTACAGAGATTTGGAGATAGCCCCTTAATATATCTTTGATTGCAACTTAGTATTAAGAATGAAAAAGATGAAAAAGAAAGGAAAATTTTAATAAAATGAAGAATTTTAAGGGCTATGTTATTATTAGAAAAAGAACATTTTAATTTAAATTTAGAAGATACTACCCCAATGCTTAAGCAGTATTTTGAAATTAAATCATCTTATCCTGATTGTATTTTGTTTTACAGGGTAGGAGATTTTTATGAAACTTATGCTCAAGATGCGGAAATTTCTTCTAAAATATTAGACATTGTCTTAACTTCTAGAGATGCCGGAAGAGGCAAAAAGATTTTTATGGCTGGAGTGCCGTATCACGCAGCCAGTCAATATATTTATAATTTAGTCCAGAATGGCTGTAAAGTCGCTATATGCGAACAAATGGAAAATCCTAAGTTAGTTAAAGGGATTGTGAAACGCGAGGTGGTCAGAGTAATTACTT
>JACPDS010000183.1 GCA_016183885.1 Armatimonadota bacterium | reverse complement strand
TAGGAAAAAAACTTATCCAAGGGTTATTTGATTATTTTAAACAAAGCGGAGTTAATCTTGTTCATACTTTAATTAATTGGAATGATGCTGATTTAGTGGATTATTTCCGCTCGATTGATTTTAAAATAGGAGAGTTTATTCATTTAGAAAAAAAACTTGAATAAGAAATAATCGCTCCAATTTATTCTAGGAAATATTTGCGCCCTCTCCCCGCAGGGGAGAGGGTAAGGGTGAGGGGGAGATACAGGGAAAAAATTCTAAATTCTAATATCTAAATTCTAAACAATATCAAAATCCAATATCGGTTTGGATGAATCCGGACCCCTAAATAAAAATAAAAAAAGTATGCGTTGGATTTATCCCGCCTACGGCGGGATTTATCAGATTCCGCAAAAGAGGGTACTTACGTCAAGTAAAATTGCGGCTCAATTTATCATAGGAATTATTTGCACCCTCTCCCACCCCGATGCTTCGTTCGGGGTAAACGAAGGGGAGAGGGTAAGGGTGAGGAGGCTCATAATATATCTTTAGATAACAAGCTGCAATCAAAGATATAAAAAATCTTTCTAAGTTTGCCAAATTTCAAATAAAAGAAGGTATTGATAAATTAATTAAAAATTCTTTAAATAATGGAAATTTATGAAAAGATTTTAAAATTAATCGAAGAAGAAAAAAGAGGAGCCTTAATTACGGTAATTTCCGCTTTAGGCTCCACTCCCCGCAAAATTGGAGCCAAAATTTTAATTAATGAAGAGGGCAGTTTTTGCGGGACAATAGGAGGAGGGAAATTAGAAGCTTTAGCTTTAGAAGAAGCTAAAAAGGTAATTAAAGAAGATAAGGCTAAAATAGTTAAGTTGGATTTAACTTCTAAGGGTATCGGTGCAGTTTGCGGGGGAAGGATGGAAATATTTATTGAACCGCTTAAAGGGAAAGACCGGCTTTATATTTTTGGAGCAGGCCATATTGCTTATTATTTATCTAAAATAGCCTGCTTGTGCGGTTTTAAAATTTATATTGTTGACGAGCGCCCTGATTGGGCTAATAATGAACGTTTCCCGGAAGCTCATCAAATTTTAAGCGCTGAAATTGAACAAGTTTTTGAAGAAGTTAAATTTAACAGCTCAAGTTATATTGTAATTATTACTAATTCCTGGAGAAAAGATGAATTAATTTTAGAAAAATCTTTAAACTATGATTTAAAATATTTAGGCATAATCGGGAGCCGTCAAAAAATTAATACTCATTTTAAAAATTTAATAAATAAAGGTTTTAAAAAATCTCAATTCGATAAAGTTTTTGCCCCGATTGGATTAAAGATAGGAGCTTATACGCCGGCAGAAATTTCTATAAGCATTTTAGCCCAAATGATTGCCTTAAGGAATGAAGCAAAAATAAGTTAATGATTAAATTTAATCAGATTTTAGTATTGATTAGAGGCGGAGGGGATTTAGCCAGCGGAGCGGCGCATCGCCTTTTTACCTGCGGATTTAAAGTGGTAATTTTGGAACTTTCAGAACCTCGGATGCTGCGCCGCAGTGTTTCTTTTTCCGAAGCTGTTTACAGGAAAGAATGGCAGGTTGAAGGAGTTAAAGCAAAATTGCTTACGGTTTTGCCCGAAAAATTTAATTTTATTCCCATTTTAATTGATTCTCAAGGCGAAAGTATTGATAAAATTAAACCCCGGATTTTAATTGACGCGCGCATGAAGAAAAAAAATATAGATACAGAAATTAATCAAGCCCCTTTAGTGATCGGACTTGGACCCGGATTTAAAGCTGGAATTAACGCGCATTATGTTATTGAAACAAAAAGAGGGCATTATTTAGGAAGAGTTTATAAAAAAGGCGGCACCCTGCCTGATACCGGTATCCCGGGAGAAATCGGCGGCTTTACTTATGAGCGCTTGATTCGCGCGCCGGAAGAGGGAATATTTAAAACTCATCAAGAGATAGGAAATAAAATAAAAAAAGGGGAAATTATCGGTGAAATCGGAAAGATAAAATTAAAGTCAAAAATCAGTGGAATAATCAGGGGATTAATTAAAGCAGGAATTAAAGTAAAATTTAATGAAAAGATAGCCGACATTGACCCGCGTAAAGAAATAGATATTTATACTATTTCCGACAAAGCTCGAGCTATTGGCGGAGGCGTATTAGAAGCAATCTTGTCATTAAAAGAAATTATTTAAGAGATGTTAAAAATTAAATTTAAATTTATTTTATTATTTATTTTTTTGTTATTCAGCTCACCTTGGGCGGAAAATATTCATTTAGTTATTTTACATACCAATGATTTTCACGGGAGGCTTCTTCCTTATAAAGATTCAAGCGGCGAAGAAATCGCAGGCGCGGAGAATTTATCCGGCTTAATCAGGGATATGCGAAAAAAATATCCGGAAGTCTTGCTTTTAGACGCCGGAGATATTGCTCAAGGCACTCCTATAAGCAATCTTTTTTTTGGAAAACCGGTAGTCGAAGTAATGAATTATAATAAATATTTTGCTTCCACTTTAGGGAATCATGAATTTGACTGGGGGCAGGATAAATTAAAAGAAATTATTCATCAGGCAAATTTCCCTTTTATCTGCGCTAATATTTTTGATGAAAAAACAGGCAAAAGATTTGCTAATTTAAAGCCCTATTTAATTTTTAAATTAAAAAATATAAAAATAGGAATAATCGGCCTCATTACTCCTCAAACATTTCAAACCACAATGCCCAGCCATGTAAAAAATTTGATTTTTGAAGACCCCCTAAAAATTTATGCCGGAATTTATCCTTTATTAAAATCTAAAGGAGTAGATTTAATTATTGTTTTATCTCATTTAGGCTTAGAAGACGATATGCGCTTGGCTGAAAATTCAAGCGGAATCGATTTAATTGTTGGAGGGCATAGTCATACTGTTTTAAATTCTCCCAAAAAAATTAATCAAACTTATATTGTTCAAGCCGGTTCTTATGGAAAATATTTAGGCAAAGTGGATTTAGAAATAAATTCTCAAGATAAAAAAATTATAGAAATTAAAGGAGAATTAATTCCTCTAAATAAGCAAAATTATAATCCCCAAAAAGATGTGTCAAAAATTATTGAAAAATATTATACAAAAATTAAAGAAAAAATGGGAGAAATTGTTGGAGAAACCAGAATAAATTTAATTAAAGAAAATTCACTTGGCGATTTTCCTTTGGCAAACTTAATAACTAATGCCATGAAAGAGGAAACAGGCGCGCAAATTGCTTTTCAAAATACCGGCGGGATTAGAGCCAGCCTCTATAAAGGTAAAATTACCTGGGGCGATCTTTATAATGTTCTGCCTTTTGGAAATTCAATAGTAAAAATGAATTTAAAAGGCGGACAAATTTTAAAAATTATTGAAATTGCTTTAAATAACGAAAATCAGGGCATGCAGTTTTCAGGAATCAATTTAATTTATGATAATAAAAATAAAAGAATAATCCGAATAAAAGTAGGTGAAGAACCGCTCGAGACGCAAAAAAGTTATACTATTGCCGCTAATAATTTTTTAGCAGAAGGGGGAGACGGATATTTATCTTTTTTAGAAGGGGAAAATTTAAGTTATGGGAAAGATTTATTGGAAATAGTAATTAATTATCTTAAACTTCATTCTCCCATAGAAGATATAGAAACAGGAAGAGTTAAGCTAATAATAAAAGAGCGGGGATATTTTGATATTTTTAAAAATTGTAAAGCCGCCGCTTAATAATTTTTAAGAAAATGAATTAAAAAGGAGTGGATATGCTAAACCACCCCGAAGCAACATCGGGGCGCGCTCTCTGGTTAACGGGAGAAAAAATAATAAACCCCTCTGCGCGCTCTGTGGTTAACACAAGGAGGAGAAAAAAATGGCGAAAATTAAATATTGGGGACATGCTTGTTTTACTTTAGAAAAAAATGGAAAAGTAGTTTTAATCGATCCTTTTATCAGCGGAAATCCTTCCGCTCCGCATTTGGATACCCTGCCGATTCCCGATTTAATTTTAGTGTCCCACGGTCATCAAGATCATTTAGGAGACGCTATTTTAATTTCTAAAAAAAATCATATTCCAATTTTAGCGGTTTTTGAATTAGCTAATTATTGTGAAAGTAAAGGGGCAAAAGTTATTGCCGCGCATATGGGCAGTAAAATTAATTTTGATTTTGGATGGGTGATGATGACCCAAGCTCAGCATAGTTCTTCTACGCCGGAGGGGAATTACGCGGGAGTTCCTGTGGGATTTTTAATTAATTTTTATGGGAAAATTTTTTATCATGCCGGAGATACCGCATTATTTAATGATATGAAAATTTTAGGAGAGAATTATTTTATTGATTTAGCCATGCTTCCTATCGGAGGATATTTTACCATGGGGATTGATGAAGCTGTGCAAGCCGTAAATTTGTTAAATCCAAAGATAGTTATCCCGATGCATTATGGGACTTTTGATGTAATTAAGCAGGATCCGGAAAAATTTTTAGAAAAAGCTCAAAAAGAAGCTCATTGTAAATGTATAATTTTACAAACAGGAAGCGAATATGAAACTTCAAATTTAATTAGTTCGGCAAAAATTTAACAAGTAAAGCTTTTTTCAAGAAAATCTTCATTATAATCATTTTTATGTTAAAGCGCTGGGGAATATTTTTTTTAATTGTTTTAATTTGTTTTTTAAAAAATCAAGCTTATTCTCAAGATTATTTTAAAATTCAAAAAATTATTCTTCAAACATCAAAGAACTTTCCGGGAGATGCCGGAATAGTTTTTTACGACCTTAAAAATTTAAAATTAATTCATTATCAAGGCAAAACTTTATTTTCCGCGGCAAGTTTAATAAAAATACCTATTTTGGCGGCAGTTTTTAACCAAGCCCTTCAGGGAAAAATTTCTTTAAGTCAAAAACTAATTATTAATAAAGAAGATCGCTCAAGCGGAGGAGGAATTTTAAAATATGCGCCGCCGGGAAGCAAAATAAGCCTGGAAAAAGCCGCTATTTTAATGATTAAAAAAAGCGATAATACCGCCTGTAATTTATTGCTTAAATTAATCGGTTTTAAAGCCGTGAATGATATTTTAAGAAAGATCGGTCTTAAAGAAACTCGTTTAAAAAGAAATATTGCCGATTGGGAATCTCTGGATAAGGGGATTGATAATTATACCACTCCTTTAGAGATGCTTGAATTATTAAAAAAAATTTATCAAGGAAAAATTTTAAATTCATATTATTCTAAGAAAATTTTAGTTATTTTAAAAAGTCAGGAATTAAATGAACTTATACCAAAAAAATTACCCCTGTCAGTTAAAATAGCGCATAAAACCGGCCAGCAATTAGGAATTTTACATGATGCGGGAATTATTTACGCTCCAAGAGCTTATATTTTATGTTTATTGGGGAAAAATATTCTTGATGAAAATAAAGCCAAAAAAAATTGGCAGGAGCTGTCTTATTTAATTTATAAAGAAATGGAGAAGATAAATTTTTGAATGATTACTTAACTTATCAAAAACATACCCGTTATACGCATTTTATTATTAAGGCGTGTTTTTATTTTATAATAATAAGCGTTTTTTTAATTTCTTTCCTGATCTATCAAAAAGCTAAATTTCTAGGAATCAGTTTTTTTATTTTAATCAGTTTAATTTTCACTTACGCTTATTTTATTGAACCTTATAATCTTAAAGTTAGCGAACATAAAATTAACTTTAATTTTTATTTTTCTCAAATAAAAATTATTCATATTTCCGATTTACATTTAGGAGCATTCTTAAAAGAAAAATGGATTAAAGAGGTAATTCATAAAATTAATCAACTTCAAGCCGATTTTATCTTTATTACAGGCGACTTAATGGACCGGCGCAAGCAGGTTGAGATTGACCGATATATTTCTATTTTGGGTCTCTTGCGGGCTAAATCGGGAATTTATGCTGTTTTGGGAAATCATGATCAAAGCAAAGAAATTAAGGAGTTATTAAATAGTTTAGAAAAAATAAAAATTAAAGTTTTAATTAATGAAAGCGAAAAAATTAGTTTAAATGGTTTTCATTTCTGGATTTTGGGCGTAAATGACCCTTATATTGGAAGAGATAATCTTAAGCTTGCCCTCGAGGGTATTCCAGAAGATAATTTTAAACTTCTTTTATCTCATTCTCCGGATATTTTACGCAGAATTGAAAGTAAAAAAATTAATTTAATTTTAGCGGGTCATACTCACGGAGGGCAGGTGCGTCTGCCGTTTTTTAAAACTCTTATACCTTTTTCCACTTATAAAGAGATTAATTATTATTCTTCGGGTCTTTTTAAAATTAAAGATTCTTGGATTTATGTTAATCGAGGATTGGGGATGGATAATTTGCCATTTCGTTTTTTAAGTTCTCCGGAAATTACTGTTTTAAAAATAAGCGGGAAAAAACTTGAATAATCCGATAATTATTGTAGGCGGCGGCGCGAGCGGAATTTTAGCCGCTATAGCGGCTAAAATTAATCGCTCCGATGCGCTTATTTTAGAAAAAATGGATTCTTTGGGAAAAAAGCTTAAGATTACCGGAGGAGGAAGATGCAATCTTAGCCATGAAGTAAATGATTTTAAAGAATTAATTGAGTATTATCCGGGCGGAGGAAAATTTCTTTATCCTGTTTTTAATAAATTCGGGACTAAAGAAACTTTAGATTTATTTCATAGTCTTGGAATTTCCACTAAAGTTGAGCGCGGAGGAAGAATTTTCCCTGTTTTTGAAAATGCTTCTATGGTAGTAAAAATTTTAGCCGATTATTTGCGTAAATTAAAAGTAAAGATTATTTTAAACTCCGAAGTTATTGAAATTTCTAAAGATATAAATAAATTTAATCTAAAAATTAAAAATGGCGGGATTTATCATTCTTCCTGCGTGGTTTTGGCTGTGGGAGGATTGTCTTATCCTAAGACCGGTTCCACGGGAGATGGTTTTAAAATAGCCGAATCTTTGGGGCATAGTATTATCCCTCCCCATCCTTCTTTAGTTCCTTTAGAAGTAAAAGAAGGATGGATTGGGGAGCTTAAGGGATTAACTTTAAAAAATGTCGAAGCTAAAGTTTTTGTGGAAAATAAAGAAGCGGCTAAAAAATTTGGAGATTTAATTTTTACTCATTTTGGACTTTCCGGCCCGATTATTTTATATTTAAGCAGAGCTGCGGCCTCTTTTTTAGCTAAAGGAAAAGAGATAAAAATAAGCATTAATTTTAAACCCGCTCTTTCAAAAGAGAAATTGGATTTAAAGTTAAAGCAAGAATTTATTAGATTTTCAAAGAAGCGTTTTAAAAATATAATCCAAGAATTTTTACCCAATAAGATGGTTCCGGTAATTATTCAACTTTTAAAAATTGATTCTGATTTAATTTGTTCGCAAATCAGCGTATTCAAGCGGAAAGAATTTCTTGAATTATTAACTAATTTTAATTTAAGCATAAAAAAAACGCGCGGCTTTTATGAAGCCGAAGTTACTCAAGGCGGAATAGATTTAAGAGAAGTTAATCCGCGCACCATGGAATCCAAACTGTATCCGGGATTATTTTTTGCCGGAGAAATTTTGGATATTGACGGTTATATTGGAGGCTTTAATTTGCAGGCGGCTTTTTCTACCGGTTTTTTAGCCGGATTTAATGCCGCTTTAAAGAGTAAAAATTAGAAAATTTTAAGCTAATGAAAAAGTTTATTTTAAAAATTTTAAGTTATTTTTTAATCATAATTATTTTTTTAGCCTTGTTATATTTTATCCCCCTGCCCTATGTTTTTACCGCTTCAGGGGGCACTAAAACACTTTCTGATATTGTGGAAATTAACGGAAAAAAGCAGAAGCTGAAAGGGAAATTTATCCTTACCACGGTTTATACAGATAAAGCTTATCATTTATTTAACCCTCAATCGGAAATTTCTAAATTTAGCGGCAATGACAATAAAGTTTGGAGAAATAAAAAAGGATATGAAAAATATATGGATGAAATGATGAAGGAGAGTAAGACTACCGCTATCTTAACAGCTTTTAAGGAGGCTGGTTATAAAATAAATTATAAAAGAAATGGAGTAAAAATACTTTTTATTTTGCCGGAAAGTAAAGCTAAAAATATTTTAAAAGAAGAAGATTTAATTTTAAAAGCAGATAATCGCGAAATAAAAACCAGCCGGGATTTAGTAAACTATATTATCAAGCTAAGATCCGGAGATGAAGTAAGGCTTTTAATAAAAAGGACGAATCATCTTTATAATTTTAAAGTTCCCTTGATTTCGTTAGAGAGAAGAAGCGCTCTTGGAATTTTCATTAATTCCGCTTTAGAAGTGAAAAGATTTCCTTTAGATGTTTTCATTAATACTAAAAATATTAATGGTTCCTCAGCCGGCTTAATGTTTGCTTTAGAAATTTTTTCTAAATTAAAAAGTCAGGATTTAACCTTTGGCAGAATTATTGCCGGGAGCGGAACAATTGATGAGAACGGTAAAGTGGGCGAAGTAGCCGGAATTAAATATAAAATTTGGGGAGCTCAAAAGCAAAAAGCCCAAGTTTTTTTATTGCCCTATAAGAATTTTCCCGAAGCAGGCGGAATTACTTCAGGCATGCAGTATGTCCCGGTAAGAAATTTTAAAGAAGCCCTTAAAAAGCTAAAAAATTTATAATTTAACTATAAAATTTAGAAAATGGAAAATAATAAAATAAAAAAAAGCTATACTAGAAAAATAGAATTAGCGGCTTTGATTTCGGTTATTTTTGCCATTGTATGCGGCGGTCCTTACGGGATTGAAGAAGCTATTCCCGCAATAGGGCCGGGATTAACGCTTCTTCTTTTATTTATTGTTCCTTTATTTTGGAGTTTGCCAATATCTTTTATTACCGCGGAAATTTCTTCGGCTTTCCCTCAAAGAGGCGGCTATATAACCTGGATTAAAAATTCATTTGGAGATTTTTGGTCATTTCAGATAGGCTGGCTTTCTTTAGTGCGAAGTATTGTGGAAACAGCCCTTTATCCAATTTTATTTGTTGATTATCTTAAATACTTTTACCCTTATATTAATAAGCATAATAGTCTTTTAATATGTATCGGAATTGTTGCAGTATTTACTCTTTTAAATTTACTGGGGATTAAAGTAATGGGATTCAGCTCTTTAATTATGACCTTTATTGTTTTAATTCCATTTGCCATCTTAGTAGTTATCTCTTTTTTTAAAGCGCGCACATTTCTGCCTTTTTTAACTTTTTCTCTTCCCGGAAAACCCTGGACAAATTGTTTAGGGATTGGGATGTTAATCTTGATTTGGAATTATAACGGCTGGGAGGATTTTTCAACTTGTATTACGGAAGTTAAAAATCCCGCCAAGAATTTTCCTCTGGCAATTTTAATAAATATACCCTTAATTTCCATGATATACGCAGTAACTATTTATGCTTGTCTTTGCGCCACAAGCAACTGGCAAAATTGGAAAAGCGGTCAATTTTCCTTAATAGCCAGAGAGGTGGGCGGATCATGGCTGGGGGCGTTGATTGTTATCGCAATTTTATTTGGGCTCTTAAATCAGCTTTCTACTATATTATTATATACTTCCAGAATTCCCTCTACGCTTGCTCATCATAAATTTTTGCCAAGATTTTTAGGTTATTTAATTAGAAAAAATAGGGTGCCCTGGATATCATTAATTATCTGCAGCGCTTTAATTTGTTTTTTTTGTCTTTTCTCTTTTAAAGGTTTAATCGAGATCGATATATTTTTATATAGTTTCTTATTGCTTTTTGAAATAATGACTTTTTTAAAATTAAGAAAAACTAATCCTGAAAAACAAAGATTAATTAAAGTCCCCGGGAATAATACGATTGCTTTTATAATTTCTTTGCTCCCTTTTACATTATTAGCCACCGCCTTATATAATAATGGATTTAATTATTTAAATATTTTTATTTTAACCTTTATCTTGGGATTAATTATCTGGATGGTTTCGGAAAAAGTGAAAACTTATAATCCGTCTATATTAACAATAACAGAATAATTTTAAAAAGACGCGCCCTCGATTTTCCATTCTACTTCATTTTTATCAATGGCGCATATGTATCTGAACTTATTCACTTCGGTGCTGTCCAAAAAGGGGTAGCCGCCCCGATGTAGCTTCGGGGCGTAAATATACTATATATAGCACCCCGAAGTACATCGGGGCGGCTACCATATATAGCATATAAATATTCTAAATTTGACTTTTTGGACAGCCCCATTAAGGTGAGGGGGTTGGTTCTGCGGGATATTATAAGTTTTTTTTAATTAATTAATTTTTGATAATCTCGCGGCGTGTCTAAATCGTTTAAAATATTCGCCGAGGAAACATTTATTTTTAAAATATCCCGGGGATGTTTTTTTAAAATAATTTTTGCTCCTTGGTCTCCTTTTATTTTCTTTAATAAAGAAAAATATTTTTTGGAAAAAATTACCGGATGTCCTCTTTTATTTTTAAAATAAGGAACCAGGATTTCTTTTTGAGGAAAATTTATTTTATAATTTTCCAGAAGCTTGTTTATAAGATTTTCATTCACCGGCATATCCCCCAAAGCCAGCATTACGGCTTGACTTTGAGAATTGATGGAATTTAAGCCGCTTATGATGGAAGAACTTAATCCTTTCTCAAATTGACGGTTAAGGGTAATTTTTAATTTAAAAGACGAAGAGGTTAAAGAATTTAAAATTTTTTGATATTCGCATCCCAGCACTAAAATAACTTCATTTAAATTAGAATTTAAAAATTCCCGCAAAATATATTCCACGAGAGGATATTCTTTAAATAAAAGCAGTTGTTTTAAATTCCCCATTCGGGTTGATTTGCCCGCGGCTAATAGTATTCCAGAAATAAACAAAATAACTCCTTAATTTAATTTTAAAGCGGCTTTTTTAATGGCTTTAATAATTTTTTGATAACCTGTGCAGCGGCAGAGATTTCCAGAAATAGCTTGTTTAATTTCAAGTAAAGCGGGTTTTTTATTTTCATTTAATAAAGCCAAAGCGCTCATAATCATTCCGGGCGTGCAAAATCCGCATTGCACCGCCCCTTCTTCGATAAAGCTGTTTTGGAGAGGATGGAGTTTTTCGCATGCTACCCCTTCAATAGTTAAAATTTCCTTTCCTTGAATTTGTCCGGCTAAAACCAAACATGCGTTTACAGGCTTTTTGTCGATTAAAACCGTGCAGGACCCGCATTCCCCTCTCCCGCAGCCTTCTTTTGTTCCGGTAAGATTAAGTTTTTCGCGCAAGATTTTCAGCAAAGTCCATGCGGGAGGAGCTTCTACCTGCGTCTCTTTTCCATTTATTTTAAATTTAATTTTCATAGCTTTATTTTATTTATTTCCTTATTAATAATTTTATTAATTTGAGAGACTTTAAAAAAACAAAAAGGATATTCTCTAAAATGAGCTATTTTTCTTTCAGCTTCTTTTTCTTTTAATATTTTAATTTGATTTTGCAATCTTATCGAAAGTGATTTTAATTTTTTTTCTAAAATTTGATTAACTTTTTTTATTTTTAAAGTTAGATAAAGTTTATTTTTATTTTTTAATTTTATTTGATTTATTAAATTTAATTTTTCTTGGATTAATTTTAAAGTTTCCCGATCGGCTTTTTTAATTAATCTCTGAGGATTATGTTTAATTTCATAAAGAGTTTTTTCCAGCTTTTTTATTATCTCGGCCAAGGGCAGAGCATGATTTGGATTTTTTTGATTTGGGCCGGTTATTTCTTCTATTTTAATTTTTTCTTTTTGATTAAGCAAGTTTAAACTTAAAGAAGCGATTCCAAAATTGGGCGGAGTAATTTTAAAGTAATTTAAAATAATTTCTTGATTAACCTCTTCATATTTTCCTCCTCCAATGCCATGCAGGAAAAAATCGCAAAAAAACAATCTAAAAAATAAAGTTAAAGTCAAGGCTTTAGGAAAAATCAAAAGCTTAATTTTTTTTATTTCTTTAATCATTTCTCCTATGGCATTTTCTTTAAAATTTAAGATTTTTTCGTCTTTTATTAAAATATTAAAATTTTCTAAATCTAAAAAAATATTTTCTTTTTTCCCCTGAGGGGTAATTGCCCAGAAAGGAGTTTCCAATAAATTATTTTCTATTTTAAGATTCGGGAAAGGATTAACCAAAGAACGAATTTTATGATTTTTTCTATAAACTTCCAGAGCTTTGTTATAATGAAAATGAAAATTCTTAAAATCTTTTAATATATAAGAAAAATAAGCAAGAAATGGCGCTCCGCGGCAGATTAAAGATAAAGGCAGTTCGCAGTATAAAGCTTCGTTTTCAAAATTTCTTCTTAAAGTATTTATAAATTCGCCTAAATTTTTAGAATTTTTTAAAATTTCTTCTACGCCAAAAGAAAAATTTTTAAAGTTCGCTAAAGGATTAGGATCTTTTAAAGTGGAGAGCGATTGAATAATTTCTTCTTTTAACCTCATCCATTCTTCTTTAGAAGGCGGTGGATTTAAAAAATATGGTTTTTTAGAAGGCAAATTAAATAAAGTTATTTTTTTCTTTTTTATTTTTTCTTGATAAAAAGGCGCTTCAATAAAATTTTTAGGATAACTGCTGTCCACCCATAAATTTATACCAATACCTCTAAAAATTTTTACGGCTTGATTAATTAATAAAATTTTCATCCAGACTCCCGGGTGAAAAAATTCAGGCTGATGACCGGTCATAAAAATTAACTGATTTTCCTTTTTAATAGAAAGTAAATTTAGAATTTCCCTGCGGCATTTTTTCTTAAGTTCATTTAAAAATGGATCGGGAAAACTTTTTTTGCGGTTATAAAGAGCTTCTTTTTCCCAATCTTTAAAAGCCGGCTCAATTAAGATTTCTTGCGATAAAGGAATTTTTAATTTTTTCATATTATTAAACTATTTAAATCTTTTAATCCGATTTCTTCTTGAGAATAAAATGGTTCGGCATATTCTCGATTGATTAAAAGCCCGAAATTTCGATTATAATTTTTAACGTGATCTATAATAGTTAAATTTCCCCGCTTCTTGCTGAACTGAGTGCGATAAACTTTTATTAATTGAATTTTTTTTTCAAAGCAAGGCGATATGTCAAAAATAAAAGAAGGCTTAAAAATATAATGTAAATGAGAACAAAAATAATAAAAAAACTTTTGAGGGAAAAAAGGCTCTCCCTTCATTTCGGTTTTAGTTAATTTGCTGTAAAATCTAGCCGCAAGACAAATTTTAGAAGCGGCGATATGATCGGGGTGAGCGTCTTCCCAGTGAGGAATAAAAAGAATTTTTGGGCGAAGCTCGCGGATTATTTCTGCCACCATTTTACGGCTTTTTATGTCATCGATTAAATAACGGTTGGGCAGGTTCAAGGTAATTCTTAATTTTACTCCTAAAATTTTAGCCGAGGCTTTACTTTCCAAGATACGTTCTTCTATGCTTCCAAAAGGGGTGGGCTCCCCATTAGTTAAATCTAAGACAGCTATATTCATTCCCTTTTCCGCCAAACTTAAAATTGTTCCCCCCATTCCTATCTCTATATCGTCGGGATGAGAACCGATAACTAAAATATCAATCATTTTTTTAACTCCTTTGTTAAACTAGAGAGCGCGCAGAGAAAAAAATTATTTTCCGCTTTTGGCGGAATCTTATCCTTCCAAAAACAAGACTCTGTGTTCTCTTAAAAATTTATCTTTTAATTATATAAATCCTCGTTAAAAATAATCATAGAGCACACAGAGAGTTTATATCTTTTCAATATAAAGTATTGAAAAAAATTAAACCCCTCTGTGATCTCTGTGGTTTATCATATCATCTCCTTTTTAATTATTTTTAAGTAATAATTTAACCTGAAAATAGGGTCTTTTAATCTGCCCTTGAAATCTTCTCTTTCTTTAATATAAATTAAATTAATCGGAAGCTCTTTTATTTTAAAGTTATTATAATAAGCTTGAATCCAAAATTGCATTGGAAATCCATAACCAGTTTCAGTCAGAGTAAGTTTTTTTAAACTCCCGCATTGATAAACTTTAAAGCCGCAAAAACTATCGCTAAGATTAAAGTGGGTTATTTGATTAATTATTTTAGTGATTTTTTGATTAATTTTCTGTCTTTCTTGGGGCGCGGGATTAATTATTTTTGATTTAGGATGATAACGGCTTCCCGAAACTAAATTATAATAGGGAATATATTTTAAAAATTTAGGAATAAATTTAGCTTCATGCTGAAAATCGGCGTCTAATTTAATTAAATAATCGTATTTATTTTTAAGGGCATATTTAAAAATATCAATCACGCATCTGCCATAACCCTGTCTTTTTTTATGATTTATTACTTTTATTTCGGAAAAATTTTTTAATATTTTAAGAGATTGATCGGTTGACCCGTCATTTAAAATTAAAATTGGGAAATCGGCATGATTTTTAATGTCTTGAAGAACTTGAAATAAAGTTTTTTCTTCATTATAAACAGGTAAAGCAATTAAAGTTTTCATTTTTATTTTTAAATTCTTTTTAGCCGGCTTCTTTCCTTTTGGAAGGGATAAATTAGTGAATAGTGAAATAGTGAATAAATAAAGAAAGGAGAATTTGCAAATGCAGAGATATTTTAAATTAATTTTAATTATTTTATTTAGCTTTTTATTTTTTTCGCCCTCTCTAAGCAAAGATGTTAAAGAAGTTGAGGAGCGCGCTAAAATTTCTTCGCAGTATAAGTGGAATTTAGAAGATATTTATGCTAATTTGGGGCTATGGGAGAAAGATTTTAAAAAAGTTAAAAGCTTAATTCCTAAATTTAAGAATTTTCAGGGCAGACTTAATTTTTCAGCCGATATTTTATTAAAAGCCTTAGAGCTTAAGGATCAAATTAACCAGATAAACGATCGGCTCTTTGTTTATGCTAAAATGCATTATGACGAAGATACCGCTAATATCGCTTATCAAACTTTAGCCAGCCGCGCGGAAACTTTAAACGCCGAGACAATCGATGCTTTTTCTTTTGTGTCTCCCGAGATTTTAGCCTTAAGCCAGAATCAAATAAATTCTTTTTATAAAAAAGAAAAAAGACTGAATTTTTACAAACAATATATTAATAACATTCGCCGAGCGGAAAAACATTTTTTGTCTTCTAAAGAAGAAACTATTATTGCCAAAACTCTAGAGATGGGAAGCTCTCCCAAGAATATTTTTGAGATGGCTGCTTATGCCGATATGCAATATCCTAAAATTAAAGATGAAGCGGGGAAAGAACTTCAATTAACTCCGGGAGTTTATTCTTTAATTTTGGAAACTGCCCCTCAAAGCATGCGCCGAGAAGCTTTTAAGGGTATTTACAGCGCGTATTTAAAACAAAAAAATACTTTTGGAGCAGTTCTTTATTCAAGCTGCAAAAAAGACGAATTTTACGCTAAAATACGCAAATATTCATCTACGCTTGAGGCGGCTTTAGATGAAGATAATATTCCCGTAAAAGTTTATGATAATCTTATAAACACTGTTAATGCGCATTTAAGTTCGCTTCATCGTTATATGATTTTACGCAAAAAAATTCTTGGTTTAAGCGAACTTCATCCTTATGATTTATACGCGCCTCTTATCCGGGAAAAGAAATTTGAGATTCCTTACGAAAAAGCTCAAGAGATAATTCTGCAGGCTCTTTCCCCTTTGGGGAAAGAATATCAAGAAATTGCGCGCATGGGATTTTCTTCCAGATGGATTGATGTTTATGAAAATAAAGCTAAAAGAAGCGGAGCTTATTCCTGGGGAGCTTATGGAACGCATCCTTATATGTTATTAAACTATATGAATACTTTAGACGATCTTTTTACCTTAACTCATGAAATGGGGCATAGCGCGCATACTTATTATTCTAACAAAGGTCAAGCTTACCTTTATTCTCAATATCCTATTTTTATTGCCGAAGTTGCTTCCACTTTTAACGAGGTTTTACTTATAAATTATCTTCTGGAACATTCCCAAGATAAAAATGAAAAACTTTATTTATTAGATAAATATTTAGAGATGATCAGGGGAACGGTTTATACGCAAACCATGTTTGCTGAATTTGAAAAGAAAGTTCATGAACTTTCAGAAAATGGGGCTGCGCTTAATTCAGAAAATTTTTCTAAAATTTATTTTGATTTATTAAAGAAATATTACGGTCCTGATGTAGCCTTAGATCCGGAAATTGCCATGGGATGGGCAAGAATTTCTCATTTTTACAGTTCTTTTTATGTTTATAAATATGTTACCGGATTTTCTGCCGCTTCTTATCTAGCCAGGAATGTTTTAAAACAAAAACCTCAAGCTCAAAGCAAATATTTAACTTTGCTTAAAAGCGGCTCGATTGATTATCCGCTTAATTTGTTAAAAAAAGCCGGCGTGGATATGAGTTCTCCAGAGCCGATTTTAGCCACTTTAAATACTTTTGAAAATTTATTGAAAGAATTAGAAGAGTTGCTTGAAAAAACTTAAAAATCAATGAAATTATCTTTTCAAAATTTAAGTAAAGTAAAATTTACGGCAAAAAATCATATTTTTAAAGAAAGTCAAGTCTTAAATGATATTTCTTTTAAGATAGAAGAAAAAGAAATTTTTGCCGTTATAGGGCCAAGCGGCTCGGGGAAAACCACATTACTGCGTTTAGTTAATCGTTTAGAAGAACCAACCGGAGGAGATATTCTTTTGGATGGAAAAAGTATTTTAAAAATGGAAGTTTTTAAACTCCGCCGGAAAATCGGGATGGTTTTTCAGGTTCCGGCTCTTTTTTTGGGGACAGTGGAAGAAAATTTGTTTTATGGCTTAACTTTAAGAAAAATTAATCGGGAAGACGGACAGATAAGAATTAAAAAATATTTAAGTTATTTAGAAATAGACGAAGAAATTTTATCCAGGGATATTAATACTCTTTCTTTAGGACAGCAGCAGAGAATTTCTATTTTAAGAACAATTATTTTAGAGCCGGAAGTTATTTTAATGGACGAGCCTACTTCCAGCCTGGATCCATCCAATACTAATTTAATTTTAAGTTTAATTAAAGAATTAAATCAAAAATTAGGCATTACTATAATTTACGTTACTCATTTAATGGAGCAAGCCAAAATTTTATCTCATCGTTCTTTAGTCTTAATTAACGGCGAAAAAGTTGAAGAAGGAGAGACGGAAAAAATCTTCTCTTCTCCCGCCAAGCAAGAAACCCGGGATTTTATCTTTGGAAAATTAGTTAATTTTTGAGATTTGATTTTTAATTTTAAGATATGAGTTATATAAAAATAAGCTTCATCGATCTTTTAGTTTCTTTATCTTTAATTGGAAGCGCGTTATTAATTATCTATTTAGAAAAAATAAAATTAGAAAAAGATATTTTAATCGGAGCCCTGCGCGCTTTTTTACAGCTTTTGTTAATTGGTTGCATTTTAAAAATAATTTTTGATTTAAATAAATGGTATTTAATTTTAACTTTAGTAAGCATTATGATTTTAATTGCCGGTTATGACGCTTTACGCAGAGTTAAGAAAAGAATTCCTTACGCTTATTTAATTGTTGCGGGCGCTTTAACTCTCAGCGCCGGAATTACTTTATTTTTAGTTTTAGGATTGGTTTTAAAAGTTAAACCATGGTTTACTCCTCAATATTTGATTCCTATTGCCGGAATGATTATTGGAAATTCTATGAGCGCCGCTTCGTTAGCCTTGGATCGTTTGCTAAGCGAAGTGAAATTGCGCCGCTATGAAATAGAAGCGGCGCTGTCATTGGGAGCAGGTTTTTACCAGGCAAGCCATTTTGCCTTAAAAGAAGCTTTTAGAGCCGCTTTGATTCCCACCCTTAACACTATGATGATTGTGGGAGTCGTTCAGCTTCCGGGGATGATGACCGGCCAGATAATCGCGGGAGCTAACCCGCAGGATGCGGTAAGATACCAGATTCTAGTAATGTATATGATTCTTTCCGCCTCTACCTTAACCACTTTTTTGACTTTGAGATGTTCTTCCATGCAGATTTTCACCAAATTTCATCAGCTTAAAGAAGAATACATTTTGGAAAATTAAATATACGGCTCTTATCTATGAAAAACAGCCGCCCTTTTAGAAGCGGAATTTAGGCTTAAATTGAACTTATTAGGGATTGAGAAAAAAACTAAATCAAAAAATTAAAATTCTCGTCGGCCTTAATGTTGACATTATTAATTACAACCTGCTTGAATTTGCAGCTCAGGATAATCGGCAATCAGACGAAGAAAAAACTTATAAATTCTTTCTATCAATAAAAAAATCTTTAAATACTGAGAATTTTGACACAAAAGAATTTTACGAACAAGTAAGATTCTTTATTCAGTTAATCCTGGATGATAAGTTAATTATTCGAAAGACCTGCAACCCAAATCATGCAAAACTTTATTTATTTAAATTGGAAGAGAGCCAGGTCGGCAGAAGGAATTTATTTATTACCGGAAGCAGTAATTTAACAAGAGCCGGCCTGACAACTCAAGAAGAATTCAACGTGGAAATCAGCGATTTTGGCTTTGATGATGCAGAAAATTATTTTGACGCTTTATGGGACGAGGCGGTAAAAATTACAGAATTCGAAGAAATAAAAAAGAAACTGATTGAGATAGTTGAAAAAGAAACTCTCATAAAAGAAATTACTCCCTTTGAAGCCTTTGTTTTAGTTTTAAAAACTTATCTTGATTCATTTGAGCAAAAAGAAATTGGAGAATCATTGATTAAAACATTGATAGAAAATGGTTATACTCCTTATAAATATCAGTTAGACGCGGTCAAACAGGCATTGGCTATCATAGAAAACAACAATGGCGTGATTATCGCCGATGTTGTTGGTTTGGGAAAAACAATTATCGCTTGCGCGGCTGCTAAAGAATTAAAAAAACGCGGTATCGTTATTTGTCCGCCGGGGCTTGTTGGCGATAGGAATAAAAATTCCGGCTGGAAAAAATACGCAGAAGAATTTAAGCTTTATGACTGGGAGGTTCGTTCTCTTGGCGATTTAGAGAATATTGCCGACTTTGTAAATAAAGCCAAAGACATCGAAGTTATTATTATTGATGAAGCCCACCGTTTTAGAAATCAGGATACTAAAGATTATGAATATTTAAAGAATATCTGCCGCAATAAAATAGTCATGCTTCTTACCGCAACCCCTTTTAACAATAGGCCTGGAGATATTCTTTCACTTTTAAAACTTTTCATAACCCCTAAAAAATCGCCAATCACATTGGAAAATAATTTAGTGGGTCAATTTAAGACTTTCAAGGGGACATTCGACCGCCTCGGATATATTAAAAAATACTGGAATTCTCAGAATACGGTTAAAAGGAAAAAGGCGGAAAGCTATTATCAAAGTCTTTTTGGAGAAAGAATTATTAATCTTGAAAAAGCAGCCCAAAGGTCTCATTACCTTGCTAAGCAAATAAGGGATGTAATTGAACCGGTAACAATTCGCCGCAATCGGCTCGACCTGCAGAATAACCCTTATTACGAGGATGAAGTAAGGGATTTATCTAAAGTCGAGGACCCGATTGAGTGGTTTTTTGAATTGTCGCAGGAGCAATCTGTATTTTACGATAAAGTCATTACTCAATATTTTGGCGATCCTGATGATGGCGGTCAATTTAAGGGCGCTATTTATCGCCCTTTTGAGTATGAAATTGAAAAGGAAAAAATCGAATCTGAAAAATTAACAGATAAGGAAAACTTCCAATTCATCCAGCAAAGAAATTTATATGATTTTATGCGCCGCCTGATTGTCAAGCGCTTTGAAAGCTCATTTGGCTCTTTTGCGGAGAGCATAAAAAATTTCAAAAACATTGCCCGGCATTCTTTGGAATTTATAGAAAAAACAGGCGAATATATTCTGGATCGCGCGCTTCTTGAAAAAATTTACGATCTTGAACTGGATGAAATAGAAAAATATTTAACCGATTATATAGAGAGAATTAATAACGGTGAATATCCAAAAAACCATAAAAGGTATAAAATAAAAGATTTTAAGTATAAGAATGAATTTATCAGCCACATAAAATCTGATTTGGAGTTATTTGAAAATATTTTAAAACAGCTGAATTCATTGGATTTAGTAAAAAACGATCCCAAAACCAACTGTCTTTTGCATCATGTCAAAAAAGAAATAGAATTAAAGCCGGGTAAAGGCGAACCGAAAAGAAAAATTTTAATATTTTCCGAATATCTGGACACGGTCAAGTATCTGGAACCTATTTTAAGAAAGCATTTTGGCGAAAGAATTCTTGTTGTTGATGATAACTTGTCAACTCAAAAAATATCGCAAATAAATAAAGATTTTGATGTCTCTTTTGATAACCAGAGCGATAATTATGATATCTTGATCGCTTCGGACAAAATCTCCGAAGGTTTTAATTTAAACCGCGCCGGACTTGTCATCAATTACGATATTCCATGGAATCCGGTTAGAGTTATTCAGCGCGTAGGGCGAATCAATCGAATCAGCAAAAAAGTTTTCAATAGTTTATATATTGTTAATTTTTTTCCAACAGAAAGAGGTTCAGAGCTTGTAAAATCGCGTGAAATAGCCGGTAATAAAATGTTTTTAATTCATAATACGCTTGGGGAAGACGCTAAAATTTTTGATATTGACGAGGAACCAACACCGTCTGGACTTTATCGGCGAATTCAGCAAAATCCCGATAAGCAGGAAAAAGAAAGTTTTTATACCCAGGTTCTAAAAGAGTTTTTAAAAATAAAAAGCGATTATCCCGATTTAGCGGCATCTTTGCAAAATTATCCCCCGCGTATAAAAGTGGCAAAAAGACACCATGAAAACGAACTTTTAGTTTTCTTAAAAAAGGGGCGTTTATACATTCATTACGTTAAATATAAAGATGAAAAAGATTTCGATATTTATCGGACAACTTTTGAGGAGGTATTCGATAAAGTTAAGTGTTCGCAAGAAGATCCCTCTTACCCTTTAAGCATGATATTTTGGGAAGCTTACGAAGAAATAAAAAAAATCAAAGAATTCCGGGCAATTCCTCCAAGCGAACAAAGCCTTGAGCGAAAATCATTAAACAATCTTTCAACATTTATCAATCAAATTCAATCTGAGGAAATAATTCCGCATAAAGCCTTCTTACGGACATTGCGGGAAGATATTTTAGATTACGGCACTCTTTCGGATTATACACTGCGCCGCATTTCTAATCTCGAATTTAACAACGAAGTAAAACAAAAAAAAGCGCTTTCAGAGATAATGGCTTTGAAAATGGAGCTGGGCGAGGATTACTTGCAGAAAGAAAAGGCAAGACAGAGAAATTTATCTAAAGAAATAATTATCGCCATAGAAAACCAAAAAGCATGAGCCGTATAATTTTGCAGGACATAATAGACAACTTTTCTCCGGAAAAATTCACTAGATTTTTTCGTGAAAAAAATCGTTCTTTCGCTCCCCGGCAAGAATCATTTGGTTATTATAATGACGAATATTTTTCCGATGGCGTAAAGTCGGGAGAGATTAGGTTTTCAGAAAGCGAAAAGTTAATAGTATGCGCTTTTAAATCAAAGCAAGCTTTATCCGAGCGAAGCGCTAAAAAAGCTCAGTATGAAAAAGGCAAGAAAATCCTCAAAGAAACCCAATCGGATGCAGGCATTTTTATTTTCTATGACCATCAGGGCAATTTCCGATTTTCCCTGATTTATCCTGAAACGTTCGGGAACAGACGGAAATGGAGTAATTTCAGGCGTTTTACTTATTTTGTAAGCCGCGAATTTACAAACAAAACTTTTCTTCAAAGAATTGGCGATATTGTTTTTCCAACGCTGGACAAAATAAAAGAAGCATTTTCTTTATCCGCAGTAACAGAAATTTTTTATAAGGAATTTTTCATCGAATATGAAAAATTGGTTAAATCTGTTGCAAATAAAAATCAATCGCTGGATAATGAAAAAGCCCGCGATTTTATCCTTTTATTTGCCATAAGGACGATTTTTATAGGTTTTATTCAGAAAAAAGGCTGGATTGGCGGCAGTGAAAAATTTATTCAAAATTTGCTGGCAGAATATGAAAAGAGTTTTTCAGGAAAAGATATATTTTATTCAAAATGGTTATGCCCGCTCTTTTTTGAAGCCTTGAATTCACCGCCCGGACAAAAAACCGCTTACGGTTCCAATGATTTTTCCCAAGAAACAGAAAAAAATATGCAAATGGCTCCTTATTTGAATGGAGGTATTTTCGGAAATAAAGATGGTTTTGACGACCAGAGTTATATAATTCCCGATAAAGAAATAAAAGATTTTTTTGCCTTTCTTTTTTCGCATAATTTCACGATTGAGGAAAATTCCTATGAAGACGAAGACCTGCAATTAAACCCGGAGTTTCTGGGCATAATTTTTGAACGCCTTGTCAACAAAGCCGATGGGGCAGTATATACTCCCCGAACTGAAGTTGATTTGATGTGCCGGTTAAGCTTGGTTAAATGGCTCATAAAAAATATAAACTTACCGATTCAAAAACATAATTTATATGAACTATTCTTCCGCGAAGGGGGAAAAGAAGAGGACCAGAAACATGGAATTTTTTCCGATCTGGAATGCAAAGAAATTCTTAGTTTGCTTGAAAATATTACTATTTGCGACCCCGCTGTTGGTTCCGGCGCATTTTTGGTAGGCATGATGCATGTTCTTGATGAAATCGAGCAAAGCCTTAAATCCAGAATTGGCTTAACTGCTAATGAAATCTTTGAGAGAAAGAAAAAAATTATTGCAAATTCTCTTTATGGAGTAGAAGTAAAAGAATGGGCTGTCTGGATTTGCCAGCTTCGTCTTTGGTTATCGCTTTTTATCGACGCCCCGGATGAAATTAAAAATTCATTTGAACCGATACTGCCAAGTCTGGATTTTAAAGTCCGACAAGGCGATTCTTTGGTTCAGCGCATAGGAAGCAAGTCTTTTCCCGTAAAAGGACATGCGTTAGTGAACGAATCAGTGAAAAGGAAAGTAACCCAGTTAAAAAATTTGAAAAACGAATATTTCACAAATAAAACAGCCCTCAAGGCGTGGGAAATAAGGCAAAGAGAATTAGCGATATATAATAATATTTTACAAAGTGAAATCGAAGAAAAACAAAAAGAATTAAAC
>JACPDS010000179.1 GCA_016183885.1 Armatimonadota bacterium | reverse complement strand
TATTATATAAAGAAAGTATTATGGCAATTCCTGCTACAGCTTCAGCGGCGGCAATAGTAATGATAAAAATAGTAAAAATTTGCCCTATAATATTAGCCGGCTTTAAAAAATGGTCAAAAGCTATTAAATTAATATTAACAGCGTTAAAAATTAATTCGATAGACATTAAAATTGCAACAGCGTTTTTTCTGGTTAAGACTCCATAAATCCCTAAAGAAAAGAGCAAAATACTTAAAAATAAATAATGGTTAAGAGTCATTTTATTCTCCTATGATAGCAGTCAATATCCTCTTTCAATAAGGGAGAGGGTAAGGCAACTGGATTGTTTTCTCTCTCCCAATAAGGGAGAAGATTAATACAAGTGAAATTGTCCTTTCCTCTCCCAATAGGGGAGAGGATTAAGGTGAGGGGGTTATTTTTCTTGTTTTTTATCTTCATTTAAGCTCTCCTTTTTAGTTAATGAAATCGCTCCCATTAAAGCCGCTAATAAAACTATAGAAATTACTTCAAAAGGAAGAAGATAATTTAACATTAATTCTCTGCCAATTTCATAAATTGCGCCTCTTTCCAATAAATTTACACCCGCTTCCCAGTTGGTATGATTTAAAATAAAAAAGGTAATTAAAGTTAAACTTAAGGTTATTAATAAAGCTGTAAGTTGTTGGTCATTATGAGCAATTTTAACTTTAGAAATTTTAGTAAGCATTACCGCAAAAATAATTAAAATAGCGATTGCTCCTGAATAAATTAAAACCTGCACCAAAGCTAAAAATTCGGCATTTAGCAATAAATAAATTCCCGCTACGGCTATAAAAGTAATAATTAAACATAAAGCCGCGTGGAAAATATTTTTTAAGCGGATAACTAAAAAAGCCGAAAAAAGAATAATTCCGCTTAAAAAATAAAATAAAATTTCCTTCATAATTTTACACTTCCGTTAGTTTTTCTTTATCTAAATATAAATTTTCTTTAGAATATTCAGCTAATTCATATATATTCGTCATTTTTATAGTATTAGTGGGGCAGGCTTCCATACAAAGACCGCAAAAAAGACATCTGGTAAGATCTAAATCATATTTAACGGTAAAATCTCTCCCTTGCGGATTAGTTTGAGTTTCTACATAAATTACATAATTAGGACAAACTTCAGCGCAAATTTTACACCCCACGCAAAGTCCAACATCGCAAGTTAAACAACGCATTGCTTCTCTTTTAGCTTGTTCCTCGCTCAGCCCTAACTCTACTTCTTTAAAATTGCCTTCCCGTTCTTTTATGCTTAAGGCAGGCATAATTTCTTTTTCTCTATCTTTTAAATTATAAGAAACTTTCTTTTCAGGAAGTAAATTTATTTTATCCCAAAAATCCATTTTTTTCTCCTAAAGTTAATTATTTTTTAAATAAGCGTCAATTCCTAAAGCCGCTCTTTTGCCGCAAGCAATCGCTTCAATTACTGTTGAGGGTCCTAAAACAGCATCTCCTCCGGCAAAAATTCCCCGGGCGGTTGTTTGTCCTGTTTTAAAATCTACTTTAATTGTGCAGTTTTTATTTAGTTTAATTTCATTAGGCAGAAAAGAAAGATCGGGTGTTCTGCTAATAGCGGAAAAAATAGTTTGGGCTGAAAAAATAATCTCATTTCCCGGACACATAATCGGTCTTCTTCTTCCGCTTTGATCTTTTTCCCCTAAAGTCATCCTGCAGCATTCCACGCCGGCAACTTTTCCATTCTCTCCTAAAATTTTAGTTGGAGCGACTAAAAGTTCTATTTTTACTCCTTCTTCTAAAGCCTCATGTATCTCATGATAAACCGCAGGCATTTCCGCTAAAGTTCTTCGATATAAGATTGTTACCTCTTTGCCTAATCGTCTGGATACTCTAGCGCAATCTATAGCCGTATTTCCTCCCCCGATTACCACTATTTTATCGCCTAAATTAACGGTTTTATTTAAATTAATTTTTTTTAAAAAATCTTCACCGGGAACTACTCCTTCTAAATCTTCACCGCTTATTCCTAATTTCATAGCTAAGGTGGCTCCTACTCCAATAAAAATAGCGCCATATCCCTCTTTCCAAAGGTCTTCAAAATATAAATCTTTTCCGATAGTTTTTCCAAATTTTATTTCTACTCCTAAATTTAGAATTTCTTCAATTTCTTCTTTTAAAATATCTTTAGGCAGTCTATAAACAGGAATGCCTGTAGCTAAATATCCTCCGGCTGTTTCTAAACTTTCATATACAATAACTTTATAGCCCAAACGGGCTAAATCGGCAGCGCAAGATAAACCAGACGGACCTGCTCCAATTACAGCTATTTTTTTATCTTTTTTAGGAAGAGTTTCTAATGCTAAAGGAACTTTTTCGTCTTTTGGCAAATTACGATTATAATCGGCTAAAAAGCGTTTTAATTGTCTAATAGTAATTGATTGATTATGGGCAATTTCTCGATTGCAAGCTCCTTCGCAGGGAGCCGGACAAACTCTGCCTAAAGAACCGGAAAATGGGTAAGTATCATTTAAAATTCTCACTCCCTTTTTATAATCACCTTGCGCAATAGCATTAATATAACCTCGAGCGTCAGTATTAGCAGGACAAGTAAAATTACAAGGGGGGTTTTGTTCTTTTTTAAAATAAAAGCTTTTTTTTGAAATTGTATCTTTATCAAAAAATCCTTTAATTTTAATTAAACCGCGGGATCTTTGAGGTAAAGTCCATTTTTCCCAAGGGTATTGCAGGGTAACCGGCGGTTTTAAAAAATTTTTAAAAGTTACTCTTAAGCCTACTAATAAACTCCAAAACCCGGTTAATAAAATTTTAATTTCATCCATACTTTTAACACCATTTTATTTTTTAGTTTTAAATCTTCCAGATTATTACCCCTAATGAGGTTCCGATTAGATTTAAAAAAGATAATGGAAGCAGAATCTTCCAACTAAAAGTCATTAATTGATCGGGGCGGGGACGGGGATAAGTCCATCTTACCCACATAAAAAATAAAATTACCAGATAAGTTTTAATTAAAAAAATTAAAACACTCCCGAACAGATTAAAATAAGGAATAGTTATTCCTAAAAACGATAAATTAGAAGGAAGTTTTAAGCCAAAAGGAAGCAGCCATCCCCCTAGAAATAAAGTTGTGATTAAAGCGGAAATTACAAACATATTGGCAAATTCTGAGAGAAAAAACATCGCAAAACCCATCCCGCTATATTCAGTATGAAAACCTGCCACCAACTCTGATTCCGCTTCTGGAATATCAAAAGGAGGACGATTTAATTCCGCGATAGAACAAATAAAATAGATTAAGAAACCTAAAAATTGAGGAATAATAAACCAAACTTTCCCTTGAGCTAAAACTATTTCGCTTAACTTTAATGATCCGGCTAAAATCATCACTCCTAAAAGAGAAAAAATTAAAGGGACTTCATAGCTGATAATTTGAGCCGCTGAACGAAATCCTCCTAAAAGAGAATATTTATTATTAGAGCCCCAGCCAGCCATTAAAATAGAAATAACTGAAAAAGTGCTTACCGCTAAAATATAAAGCAAGCCTAAATTTAAATCTTTTACCACTAAGCCGGGACCAAAAGGAATAACTACATAAGTCATTAAACACGCGGTAAAAACTACTACAGGAGCGCTCCAGAAAACAATTTTATCGGCATTTTGAGGCGTAACTTGTTCTTTTAAAAGTAATTTTAAAGCATCCCAAAGAGTTTGAAAAATTCCCCCTAACCACATACTTATCTGAGCCATAAACCTCGGACCATTTAACATCGGACCCATCCTGCTTTGAATTTTGGCGCTAATTTTCCTCTCAAGCCAAATTAAAAATAAAACCGTTAAACTTACAAAAGCTACTGTAATTATAGCTGTGCCTAAAGCTAATAATAAAAAGGGAGCTTTGTAATGAAAAAACTTTAAAATTAATTTAGCTAAATATTGATCCATATTTGGATTTTAAACTCCATAAAATTTTTTAATCTTTCATTTCTAACGGTCAATTTCCGGCAAAATTATATCCAAAGACCCTAAAATTGCCACAATGTCAGCTACTTTTTCTCCTTCTAAAAGCTTAGAAATAATACTTAAATTAGAAAAAGAGGGCGCTCTAATTTTTACCCGATAAGGTTTAAGAGAGCCGTCGCTAATGATATAAAACCCCATCTCCCCTCGAGACGACTCAATTCTAGAATAAATTTCACCTTTTTTAGGCTTCACTTTTAAGGGTAAATTAATTTTATGCTTCCCGGAAGGTAATTTTTCTAAACATTGTTCAATAATTTTAATGCTTTGGCGGATTTCTTCTAATCTTAGATAATAACGATCCCAAATATCCCCTTTATTGCCGGTAGGAATTTCAAAATCTAATTGAGGGTAAATAGAAAAAGGTTCTCCTCGTCTTATATCCCATTTTATCCCGCTTGCTCTTAAATTTGGACCGGTTAAACCGTAATTAAGAGCTTCTTCAGAAGAAATGATGCCTTTATCTTTAGTTCTTCCTAAAAAAATTATATTAGAAGTTAATAAATCTTCATAATCCGGCATTTTCTCTTTAAGCAGTTTTAAAAATTTTTTAGAATATTCAATAAAATTTTCAGGTAAATCAAAAGATACTCCGCCTAAACGATAATAATTATATGTAAGCCGATTTCCGCAGGTCGCCTCAAAAAGATCGAGGATTTTTTCTCTTTCTCGAAAAGCATAAATAAAAGGAGTGGTAGCTCCCAAATCTAAAGCTAAAGTTCCATACCAGAGCAAGTGGCTGGCAATGCGGTTATATTCAAGCATTATTACTCTTATAAATTCGGCTCTCTGCGGAATTTGAATATCGAGCAATTTTTCTACCGCTAAAACATAAGCAAAATTGCCCGCCATAGAAGTAACATAATCTAAGCGGTCGGTTAAAGGAATATATTGATGATAAGTGCGATTTTCAGCCATTTTTTCTAAAGAACGGTGAAGATAACCAATTACCGGGGTTGCTTTAATTACTTTTTCGCCTTCAAGCTTTAAAATTAAACGTAAAACCCCATGAGTGCTTGGATGTTGAGGACCCATATTAATTAAAAATTCTTCTGTCTTAATCATCTTTTTTCCCAATTACTAATTACTAAACACTAAATACTAATTACTAATTACTAAATACTAAATACTAAATACTATTTTTAGTCCGGTTTTATGATTAAATTTTGATATGTATAATTTTTTCTTAAAGGATAACCTTCCCAGTCTTCGGGCATTAAAATTCTTCTTAAATCAGGGTGATTTAAGAATTTTATCCCGAAAAGGTCATAAATTTCTCTTTCATTCCAATCTGCTGTAGCATAAAGGTTGGAAATACTTTTAATTTGCAAATTACTAAGAGGTAATTTAACTTTTAAAGCTAAACGATGATTTTTAGAATAAGAATAAAAATAATAAACTAATTCAAAATAATCTTTATAATCTATAGCAGTGATAAAAATTAAATAATCAAAGCATAAAGCCTGATTTTCTTTTATAAATTTAACTAAAGAATATAAATTATTTTCTTCAACATAAACAGCTTCAGAATTGTTAGAATCTTCAATAAATTTTTCTTGAGGAAAATTTTCTTTTAATAATTTTAAAATTTCTAAAAGATTCATTTTTTATTTTTGAAAGTATTTTTTTTAATTTTTTCCTGCAGCGCAAGCACTCCATGCATTAAAGCTTCCGGACGGGGAGGACAGCCGGGAACATAAACGTCAACAGGAATAACTTGATCAATGCCTTTTAAAACAGAATAATTGTCATAATAAAATGGACCTCCATTAATAGCGCATCCTCCCATAGCTATTACATACTTAGGTTCGGGCATTTGTTCATAAAGCAGTTTTACCCGCGGAGCCATTTTTAAAGTAATTGTTCCAGCTACGATCATTAAATCGGACTGGCGGGGAGAAGAGCGAAAAATCATTCCAAAACGATCGAAATCGTAGCGAGCCGCGCCGGTAGCCATAAGTTCAATAGCGCAGCAAGCTAATCCGAAGAGCATATACCAGATAGAATTTTTTCTGGCATTATTAAAAAACCAATCTATAGTAGTAAGAACTATTCCTCCGCCGGGAAGTTTTTCAATATAAGGAGCGGTTTTTTCAATTATACCCATTCTAAAACTTTCTTTTTAAAAGCATATATTAAAGCTGTGCTTAATATGAATAAGAAAATTACCATTTCTACAAAAGAATAAATTCCTAAATCTTTTAAAGTTACCGCCCAGGGAACTAAGAAGATGGCTTCCACATCAAAAATTACAAACATCATCGCAAAAATATAATAACGCGCATTATACTGCACCCATGCATCGCCGATAGGTTTTTCTCCGCATTCATAAGGAGAAGCTTTTTCCAAACTAAATTTCGAAGGAGCTAAAATTTTAGAAAAAATTATTGATCCTAAAACAAAGATTATCCCTAAAAACATAAAAATAACTACATAAAAATAATCTTTATAAATCATTAATTTTCCTCATTTCGAAAATTTTATGATATTTTTCACAATTATAATTAATTTTTAATTTTCGTCAAGCGGCTTAAAATTCCTTTATTAAAAAACTTCATAAAATTTTCATAAGAATGTATTTATATAAAAAAGTATAAAAAATAAAAAAGGATAAAAAATACAGCCTAGAATATAAATAAAAGGAGGTGAAAAAAAAGAATGTATAAAAAACCAACTTTAAAAAAAGGTTATCCTTCCACTAAATGCGATGACAAAAAAACTCACTGCACTTAAAATTTTAAGATAAAAAAGTCTTTACTTAAGTTTAATAAATAGGTTCTGCATATAAGCAGAGCCTATTTTCTTTATTTGTCTAAATGTTAACAAAATTTTAATAGACATTTTAAAACTCTTTTATTTATAATTGATTTATAAAGTATCATGAAAAATCTTAAAGGAGGCTTCAAAAATGATTAATTATGTAAATTCAAATAAAACTAGAGATATTCCGGATACAGGATGTATAAAAGTTGGACCAATATATTCTCCTGTAAACATTAAAAAATTAAAAGAAAGAGTAGATCTTTTTTATTATTCAAAAGGAACTGATCAAAGCGATCCTAGCGGAGAAACATATTATCATTTAAGAGATTTGAAAACATACTTTGATAAAGATGGGATATTAAGATTATATGAGAGAGGATATGATGAAGAAACTCCCGAGGTAAGAAATGGTCTTGTACCTTTAAGAGATGTAAGCGCTCTAAAGAAAGCTTTAGACTATATTATAGGGAAATATCCTCAATTAACTAATCAAAAACCATGGTTTACAACTTGTTGGCCTTATAACAGTCCCCCTAAAGTAGTAAGAATTAGTATCCCTAAAGAACAAGTCAATAGTTATAAGGCGGCTCATACTGATATTTTAGTAAATTTTGAAGGAGAAAAGCTCTCTGGATATTCGAGCTAAATTTCTCTTAAAGTTATAAATAAAAATTTTAAAGGAGGCTTCAAAAAATGAATATTAAGCAAGTTAACTTAGGGAATATGAACTATCCTTCATTTTCTAAAGAAATGCGAAAGCCAAGCACTACGAGTGGAAAAGGAAACCCAAGCACTAGAAGCGGTAAAGGAAGTGTTTGCCAAAAACCAAGTGCTAAAATTAAGTAAGGATAAAGTATATGAAGAGATTGATAAATCTTTTTCCAAATTAGAAAAAGCAACCTCTTGCGCGCGAGCTAAAAATACGTTTAAAGATTATATATTAGACGTTATAACTGGAGGAATTGCAGGCGCAGCTATTGGCGGAGTTTTTGGTCCTACAGAGCCGCTATGCATGGCGCAGTGTGGGGAATGACGTATGCGCCTTTTTTAGCTTTGGTGATAAAGGTGCAAGAATGTATGAAGACTTCATCTTAACTAGAATGAATAGTGATTAGTAAATAGTGAATAGAATATAAGAAATAGCGAAAAAAAAGGGAGGTATTTATTTATGGAAATAAATAGAATCAATGGGATTGATAGTCCTACTACGCAACCAACTAAAATTTTAGTTCCTCAGGATACTTTTGCTAAAAGTAAGCTTGTTTCTGCTACTGTCTTAAATTTATCTTCACTTAAGAAAGCGGCTAATGAAACTTCTCCAGCGGAAAATGAAATAAAATTGGAATGCGCGATAAAAAGTCTTTTTGGCGTTCCGATAGGCGGTTTTTTGGGAATAGTTAGCGGAGCAGCTCTTGGAGGATTCATTGCTGGACCAATGGGCGCTTGGCTGGATGCAGGATTGGGCGTAATAGTCGGAGTTGCGGCAGGTTATAGTATAGCATTTAATTATTGCAAAAATAAAAAGACTTATTAAAATTATTTTTGTTAAGTTTATTTTTATTTAAAAATCACCTTTAATAGCAAATTTCCAATAATTCCCAAAGAATCCTTAGAACATTTATCTAAAGTATCGTCTTTAGTATGCCAGGGCGGATAATCTAAATCAATTAGTAAAATAGTAGGAATGCCTTGTTTAATTAAGGGAAGATGATCATCATAAACATAATATTTAATTTTATCGCTAAAATTTAAATAATTTAAGTTTTTAGCTTCACCCCAAATTTTTTTAACTAGCCAAGGCGCGTAAATATAAGAATTTCCTTCAATAAAAATTTTTAAGTTTTTACCTCCTATCATATCAATAATAATTCCATACTCAAATTTTTCTTTTAAATTTTTAACAAAATATTTTGAACCCAAACAAAGTTCATTGCTTGAATTTCCAAAATCTTCTCCGTCAAAAAAAACTAAATAAACTCCTAGAGCGGGTTTTTTAAAAGATAAATTACGCGCTAATTCTAACAGCGCGGCAGTTCCAGAGCCTCCGTCATTAGCGCCTAAAATAAATTCTTCTTTATTAATTCCAAATTTAGCCTTGGGGGTGTCCCAGTGAGCGCCGATAAGAATTTTTTTAGGATTTTTAGGATTGAATATTCCTATAAAATTAGTAAAATTAATTTTATAATCAGGAAGATAAAATCTTTGCACTATTACTTCATTGCAATATTGATTTAATTTTTCCAAAATAAAATCACCGGTTTTTTTGTGAGTTATAGTGCCGCAGTAACGAGAGCCAAAATCGCAGATTTTTTCTAAAAATAAATAAGCGCTTTCATTATTAAATTTAGGTTCGGCAAAACTTAGATTAAAGCTTAAGAATAAAAAAAATATTAAAAAACTAAATCTTAGCGTAAACAATTTTATCCTGAGCTTGATATTTTCCAGCTTTATCTTTATAAGAAATTAAACATTCTTCGTCTGCTTCCAGAAAAATAATCTGGGCAATTCCTTCATTAGCATAAATTTTTACCGGCGCTGGAGCAGTATTGGAAATTTCCAGCGTTGCATAACCTTCCCATTCCGGTTCAAAAGGCGTAACATTAACAATTACCCCGCAGCGGGCATAAGTGGATTTTCCCAAGCAAATAGTGATAATTTTTCTTGGAATATTAAAATATTCCACACTTCTTGCTAAAATAATCGAGTTTGGCGGAATAATACAAATATCTCCTTGGCAAGCTTCAAATAATTCGGGATTTATTTTTTTAGGATCAATTATAGAATCGTGAATATTTTTAAAAATTTTAAATTCAGAAGCTATACGCATATCATAACCATAAGAAGATAATCCATAAGAAATTACATTATTTTTAATTTGTTTTTCAGAAAAAGGATTAATCATTTTAGATTTTTCCGCCATCTTTTTAATCCATTTATCAGATTTTACGCTCATAATATTCCTCCTTAAGTTTTTTAATTTTGGAATTTTTTCCGCATAAAATACAATTTAAGTCCCTTTTAATTTTAATTTTATTAAACTGCATTTTTAAAGCATCATAAATTAATAAGTTGCCAAGAAGCAAATTGCCTTTATTTAAAATGAATTTTAGAGCTTCTGTAGCTTGAATTATTCCTATAAAGCCGGGGAGAACTCCCAAAACCCCTGTTTCTTCACAGTTTAAAATTAATCCTATGGGAAGTTTTAAAAAACAGCGCAAACATGGTCCCTTATGAGGAATGATCGTAGTAGCTTGACCTTCAAAACCAAATACCGCTCCATAAAAAAGAGGTTTATTTAATAAAACACAGGCATCGTTAATTAAAAAGCGGGTTTTTAAATTGTCGCTTCCGTCTAAAATTAAGTCAAATTCTTGAATAATTTTTAATCCGTTTTTAGAAGTTAATTTTTCCGGATAAATTTTAAAATTAACTTCCTGATTTATTTTTTTTAGTTTTTCATAAGCTGAATTAACTTTTAATTTTCCTAAATCAGAATAATTATGAATAATCTGTCTGTGAAGATTGCTTAATTCTACTTTTTCGCAATCAGCCAAACCTAATGTTCCAATACCTGCCCCCGATAAATAGTAAGCCGCTATAGAGCCTAACGCCCCTATTCCGATAATCAATATTTTGCTTTGAGAAATTTTTTTTTGGCCCTTACCTCCCACTTCAGACAGAATAATTTGACGGCTATAGCGCTTAATTTGTTGTTCGGAAAATGGGAATTTAATCATCAGTGTTTTTTTTAATCCAGATTTCCCAATTTTTTTTATTTTTTTT
>JACPDS010000187.1 GCA_016183885.1 Armatimonadota bacterium | reverse complement strand
TATAATTCTTTTATTTGTTTTGGTCCAAACTGAGGTTTAGCCTGCATATAAAGTGCGGCAAGTCCTGACATATAAGGAGTAGCCATAGATGTTCCTGAAAGAGTAATATAATATTGTCCAATATGAGGAATTTGGGAATCTTGATCTAATTGTGATCCGGGGGCATTAGCCGATGATATACTTACTCCTGGAGCAAGTATATCAGGTTTAACGCCTCCGGTATAACTTACCGGTCCACGGCTGGAAAATGAAGCTACTGTATCATCAGTATCAACAACCGTTCCATTATCGTCTAAAGCTCCTATAGTAAAAGCTTTGGGCGCATTCCCTGGAGTTCCAATAGTTTTAGAGTTTGGCCCTTCATTTCCCGCCGCCACCATAGGAAGTATACCGAATTCTTCAGCTTTTTGGATGCTTCGAGCTAAAGGATCAAGATACCATGGCAGTAACGCCGGTCCTCCTAAAGAAAGATTAATTATTTTAATATTATAAAGATTTTTATTTTGGATTGCCCACTGCACACCTTGAATAATTGTAGAAATATTTCCCCCTCCATTTCGATCTAAAACTTTAATGCCTACTAAATTAGCATCAGGGGCAACACCTCTAAATTTTCCTAAGGAAGCTTTTCCATTTCCTGCGCTAATACCAGCTACATGAGTAGCATGTCCTTGATCATCATATGGAAGATTTTTTCCATTTATAAAATCTTTGAAAGCTAAAATCCTTTCTTTATAATCAGGATGAGGATAAAGGCCGGTGTCAATAATAGCTTCAGTTACGCCCTTCCCTGTATAGCCTTTTTCCCAAATTTCATCTACGCCTAAAGCCGGTATGGCTACATCTAATTTAGAAGAAATAGTTTTTTCTTCTTTTATAGGATCGCTTAATTTTATATAGCGGTCTAAGGAAATATGCGCTTTTCTGGAAAGTCCTTTGGTTAAATTTGTTAATTCTTTAGGTTCTACTTCTGCTACAAAACCGTTAATAATTGGCAATTCTTTAGCAATTCCGGATCCTTTTTGCAAGAAAACATTCCTTGCATTTTTTAATTCATCTTCTTTTTTAGTAAATACTATTAAAGGAATTTTACCTCCTTGAGTAAGATCTTCCTTGGAATAATTTAATTTAATCATTTTTTACCTCCAAATTTTTTTATTTTTTAAGAATTTCTTTAAATTTATTCTAAAGAAATTTAATTTAAATTTTTAAAATTAGCATTTTTCCATTCAATAGTACTGCCTCCTCCTAATTCTATTTGATTAGTATCCCATCCATTTTCAGCTAAAATTTTTATAAAAGTATTAAAAATTTTTGGCAGGGATGAATAAGTTAATTCTAAAGCTTTTTCTCTGGAAGATTGCGGATCTTTTTTAGTTAATTCTTGATAACAAGGGGACTTAAGAAATATTTCCAGCATTTCAGCTTGAAAAATTGATTTAACTTTATCATTTATATCAGCTTTAGAATTATAAGAGATATAAATTTTTCCATCTTTATAATTTAAAAGATAATTTTCTCCATTATAAATAGAAATAAGTTCTTCTAATTCTTTCCCATCTTTGGCTATTTCTTGAACTCCCGCTCCTAAGACAACTTTTAATTGGGTTCTATCTTTATTATTATTATTAAATAAATTTTTAAGCTCCTCAATCAAACTTTCTTTTCTAGGTTTAAGAATTTCTTTATTTTTAAAATATTGATTAACAATTTCTCTTAATTTAAAAGTATTTAAATTATTTTTTTCCAACGTTCTTGTTGCTTTATAAACAGAAAGAAGTTTTCCTCCGATTAAAAGCCCTAAAAAAATAGGATAGGTTAAAGGATTTCCTGAGGCGGCAATTAAATGCTGCAATCCTGCTCCTAATCCTAATCCAGCTAAGGAGGAAACTATTCCTTGATTGCCGGCTTTAGCTCTCATTTCCGCTAAATTATTATTTATGGCTTGTTTTTTTTCTATATTTCCAATTCCACCCCAGGCAATCGCATCGCCGCCTGAGAGAAACATTTGACTGGCGCAGCTTAAAGGTAAATATAAATGAGGGAAAAAATTTAAAGCAAAGGATAATATCCCTCCTACCTGAGAGATTATTTCTCCTTTAAAAATCCAGTTTTTAGGGTCTTGATCAACTTTATTGGCATAATAAGAACTGAATAATCTTCCGATATTTCCAGCCCATTCTTGAATAAGCCAGGCAACTGTAGGCACGGCTGCGCCGGCGCCAATTCCGAAAGCTTTTAAAACCGCTGCCGTGGTAAAAAAATATAAAGCTGAGTCAGCTACATTTCTTAAAAACATCCATTTACGATATGGTAAATAATCTTTAGAACAACTTTTTTCATAATTTTCAGGCAAAAAAGTATTTTTAATAAATTCAAAAGTTTTCTGAGGCAGATTATTTATATTTTTTTTATCTTTTAGAAAAGCATCTTCCTTGGAATAAGTTTGAATTTGATTATTTCCTTTAATTTCATAAGCAATTGCCGTATTATCATCCAAAAATTTTTTTTCAATGCTCGGTAAAATTTGAGAGGAGCTTTTTATTTCCATAATTCCCCCTTTCTTTTTGCTGATTCTAGCATAGAATGACAGGAAAGAGGATTAACAAATTGTTAACTTTTGACCAAAATTATTCTACTGATAAAGCTAAGGCATATTCCAATCTAATTTTTAAAAGAGCGCAGAAAAGCTCTGGAGGTTTAAAAAGAGAGGAAGAAAAATAATAATTATTGGCGATACATCCGCCGGCGCAATAAATTTTAGCCCAGCAGGTTAAACAATCTTTTGAATTTAAAAAATGTATTTTTTTAAATATCTCTTGTTTTTCAATATCTATCCCTTGAAAAATATCGCCAAGTTTAAATTCTTTATAACCTGTTAATTGATGGCAGGGATAAATTTCCCCTTGCGGGGTGATAGCCAAATATTCTACTCCCACTCCGCAGCTTTGCAGTCTTTTCTCAATACAGGGAGAATTATAAAGATTTAAATTGAAATGATAAAAACTAAAAGGTTTTCCTTCTTTTTTTCTTTTTACTAATAAATTAGCAAGTATTTCATATTCTTGTTCAATTATGGGTAAATCCTCAAAATCTAAAGACCATGGAGTATCTTTACTAATCACCGGCTCCAGCGAAAAATTTTCTAAATTTTCTTCTATAAAAAAATTAGCGGCCTTTGAAAAATTTAAAGTTTTTTTGGTATAAGTTCCGCGAATATAATAATTTTGATAATTTCTAGAAAATACAGCTTGTTTAATTTTATAAAAAGAAGAATCAAAACTGCCCTTCCCATTATTTAAAATTCTCAAATCATTATGAACTTCTTTTGGTCCATCTAAACTTAAAGTTAAATTTACTTCATATTGATTTAAAAATCGGCAAATATCTTGAGTTAATAATATACCGTTGGTAGTTAATGCTAATTTTATTTTTTTTCCTGAAAATCTAGTTTTTTCCCCCGCATAAATGATAGAATTTTTAACTGCTTTCCAATTTAAAAGAGGCTCTCCCCCGAAAAAATCAAGTTCTATTACAGGATAAGGAGCGGCGAATAAAAAATCTATTGCCCTTCTAGCTGTTTTTTCACTCATCAACTTTTGGTTGTCTTCTTCCCGATAACCTTTTTCCGCAAAACAATAAAGGCAGCTTAAATTGCAGCTATGGGCTACATTTAAACAAAAAGCTTTGGGATGAGCGGTTCTTTTTTCAAGTTTTTTAGCGCTTTCTTTTAAAATTTCTAAATTCGATTTTTCTCCTAAAAGTTCTCTTAATTCTAATTCCATCTCTTGCGGCAGAAACAAATTGCTGTAATTATTATTTAAATTAGAGGCTAAAATTTCGCCTAATTTCGGGTCGATTTTGTAAACTGCTCCAGAATTTTTATTAATTAAAAGAAATTTTTCTAAACGGTTAATCAAATGATAATATTCAAAAATTTCTTTTAACAAAATTTATTTTTCTCTCTCGCAAGGCTGGTTAGAAACTGTGGCAGAAGTTTTACAGGCAGTTTGACAGCTGCTTTGACATGTCATGCATCCTCCATTTTTTAATTGAGGATTAACTATTAACTTGATATATTTTCCCATTTTTGAAGCCTCCAATTTTTTATATTTTCAAATTATTTTAATCCATCGATTTACTTAACAATCTCAGTATTTAAATATTAGTATTTCTTATTTAATTTTAATTATCCCTTCTTAAAAAGGAATTAATTAAAAAGCTGAATAATTAATATTAATATATGTTAAAAATTTTGGAAATTATTGCTTTATTAAAAAAACATTATCCGGAAGCTAAAACAGCCTTAAATCATGCCAATCCTTTAGAGCTTTTAATTGCAGCAATTTTATCCGCTCAATGCACAGACGAACGAGTAAATATAGTCACAAAAAATTTATTTAAAAAATATAAAACACCTCTAGATTATCTTAAAGTAAGTTTAAAAGAACTGGAAGAAAATATTCATTCTACGGGATTTTATCATAATAAATCTAAAAATATTCAAGGGGCAATGAGAGTTATTTTAGATCAATTTAAAGGAAATGTTCCGGATAATATGGGAGAATTACTTTTACTTCCCGGCGTAGCCAGAAAAACCGCTAATGTGGTTTTAGGCAGCGCCTTTAAAAAAGCGGAAGGCATTGTAGTAGATACACATGTCTCTAGAATCAGCAGACGTTTAGGATTAACTAAAAATAAAAATCCTTTAAAAATTGAAAAAGATTTAATGAAAATTATCCCTAAAAGTAAGTGGATTTATTTTTCCTTAGAATTAATTTCACATGGAAGAAAAATCTGTAAAGCCAGAAATCCTTTATGCAAAGAATGTTTTTTAAATTATCTTTGTCCCAAAATAATTTAAATTTATGGAGTATCTATTAATTGCTTTTAAGCATATTAAACTTGGCAATATTCGCATCAGCTAAGATTTGAATTTTTTCAATTTCTTTTT
>JACPDS010000185.1 GCA_016183885.1 Armatimonadota bacterium | reverse complement strand
AATATTCACCGTGTTTATGAAGGCGATGTTAAGGAGTCGTCTTTCAGCGATGAGGATTTGACGGATTATTTCTTGGGGGCAAAGCCTGTTTCGAAAATAAACGAATCTATGGTTGAGCTCAGTAATGTTGTAAGAGATATTGATGAAATTGTTGTCTTTAACGATGAAGCTCACCATATTCATGACCCCAAAATGGCATGGTTTAAGTCAATTCAGGACATAAATAATAAATTGGTGTTGAAAGGCAAAAAGATTTCTTTACAGATAGACTGCACGGCGACGCCGAAACATAATAACGGATCGATATTTGTGCAGACGATTTCCGACTATCGGCTTGTTGAGGCAATTCACCAGGGTGTTGTTAAGACTCCTGTGCTCCCAGATCAGGCAAGCCGTGCCAAATTACAGGAAAAACAGAGCGCTATATTTACCGAGAAATACGAAGATTATATCAATCTTGGTATCGAAGAATGGAAAAAGACTTCTAAGGAGCTTGAGCCAACAGAGAAAAAAGCTATTTTATTTATTATGACGGATGATACAAAAAACTGCGATGAGGTTCAGGGGTATCTGGAAAAGAATTATTCTTATTTGAATGGTAAGGTTTTGACGATTCATACAAATAAGAGCGGTGATATATCGGAAAAGGTAACTGGTAAAGCAAAAGAAGAATTGGATCGGCTAAGGAAACAAGCCAATGAAATTGATGGGCTGGAAAGTCCTTTCGAAGTAATCGTCTCGGTTTTAATGCTTAAGGAAGGATGGGATGTCAAGAATGTAACAACGATTGTGGGACTGAGGGCGTATGTGGCGGCATCAAACATTCTGCCGGAGCAAACGCTTGGGCGAGGTTTAAGACGGATGTTTTTCGGACGGGAAGATGTGGAAGAATATGTTAGCGTTGTTGGAACACCGGCATTTATGGATTTTGTTGAGTCGATTAAGGCAGAAGGCGTTGAATTAGAAAAGCGACAGATGGACAGCACGACAAAAGCGGTTACGCCAACTGTCATTGAAGTTGACCATAACAATCCAAGGAAAGACATTCGAAGGCTAGATATTGAGCTTCCGATTTTGACACCGAGGATTCAAAGGGAGTATAAGAATCTATCTGATTTAAATGTTTCAGGATTCAAATATGAGAAATTAAAAGTGAAGCAGTTTAATGAGCAGGAACAGCGGGAGATTGTTTTTAAGCACGTCGTTGAAGAAAAGGTTCACCATACAACTATTCTGGAAAGCAATATTGAGCCGAATTATCAGAGTGTTGTCGGTTTTTTTGCTCAAAGCATTATGCGGGAGCTTCGTCTTTTTGGGTGTTATGACATTTTATTCGGCAAAGTTAAAGAGTTTATTTATTCGCACCTCTTTGACGCAGAGGTTTATCTTAATGATAAGAATTTTTTAAGAAACCTTTCAGAAATCGAAGTTACAAAGACAATAATTCAGACTTTTAAAAATGAAATCAATGCTTTAACGGTGAAGGATGTTGGCGATGCTGAAATCAAGAATTATATTAAGGTCAGCAGCAGCCGTCCGTTTGTCGTCAATGACCGGGCGTATTTAGTGCCTAAGAAAAGTGTATTTAACAGGATTGTCGGAGACAGCCAGTTTGAACTTGAGTTTGCGGATTTTCTTGAACGATTGGGTAATGATGAAGTTGTTTCGTTTGCGAAGAATTATTACGAAGTGCATTTTAAGATAGACTACAAAAATGCTGATGGGACGATAGCGAATTATTATCCGGACTTTTTTGTTAAAACGGATGATAAGACAGTCTATATCGTTGAGACAAAAGGGCGTGAGGATTTGGATGATCCGCTAAAAGTTGCAAGATTATCTCAATGGTGCGAAGATGCAAATAATCGCCAGAAAAAGATTGCCTGCAAAATGCTTTATGTGAAACAGGAAGAATGGGATAAATATAAACCGAAGAATTGGAGCGATATTGTTAATTTGTTTAAGTAGAAATCTTCGAGCAAAAAATCAAATAAAATATTCTAGTCAGGAGTTAACTTTACATTGTTGGCATCATTGAAAGGAGAAAGAAATGACCATTAGACAAAATCAAATTGAAACTTGGAAGGAAAAGAAAAATAGGAAGTTATGGATTTTTAAATCTCTCATGGCTACTCGTGGAGCACTTATATCCAACGAACATGTTAGTGCTTTGAATATGATAGATCTTGAATTTTCCGATAAAAATAAAAAAGAAAGAGAGGTTAAAGAGAGTTGGAAGGGATATTTAAATCAGTTAGCTTCTTCCCCGGCATATCCCAAAAAGAATGATGAAGATTTAAGCAAGTATAAGGAAGACTATAAAAAGCATGAAGAAGATTTAAAAACATGGTCAAATAATAATAGCGACCATCTTGCTAAACTCCTACAGGCAATGGGTAAATGTGTTGGATATGATTTTGACATAATTTCTATTAAAAAGAGAATATATTCTCCAGCAGGACATGTTCAAGATGAATTAGAGGAAAGAGCTCTTAGAACCTTTGCAATAAAATTTTTGAGTGGGGAAAATCCAATTCGAACCAATACTTCTTTAATTCCGTCAGACAAGGAAGCTGCTGCCTTCGGTCAGAAATTTCAAGAGGTTCTATCCGAATATATTGAAGGTAAGAGGGATTTAAAAGTAACAGTTAAAAAGGATAAAAGCGAATAAGCAAATTAAAAAGAAAGGCAGTTCCGAATTTAAAATATTTTATTTAATTTCCCTGAAAAATCAAAATAAAAAATATTTAAAAAAACGCTATTTATTTCAATATTTGGATTGACAAATGTTTTGATTTTTGTTTATAATGGTTTTACCGTAGAAAGCAGGCGGGATAAATCCCTTAAGCGCCTAAGAAAGGCTGCCTGCCGAGGGAAAGAAGAAAGTGATAAATTTTGCCCTTATTTTCTATGAGGGCATTTTTTTTTAAGGAGGCAAAAAAAATTTTAAATTTGAAATACTAAATTTTAAACAATATCAAAATTCAAAATTTTAAAGATAGGTTTTGAGAATTTGGATTTAGAGTTTTGGATTTATTTAGAATTTAGATATTAGAATTTAGAATTTTAATAAAAGGAGGTGATAAATTGGAACTAAAACACCGGGAGTTTGTTGCAAAGAAAATGGCTATTGTAGATGAGGTAGCTGATAAATTTAAAAAAGCCAAGTTTTTCATTTTAACAGATTATAGGGGAGAACAAGAAGGTTTAAATGTAAAGGATTTTAATAATTTAAGAAAAAAACTAAGAGAAAATAAAGCTGAATATAAAGTAGTAAAAAATACCCTTACTCTTCTAGCGGCTAAAAAAGCTGGAATTAATAATTTAGAAAATTATTTAAAAGAACCTACCGCAATTACTTTTGCTTTTGAAGACCCAATTTTAATAGCTAAAGCCATGTTTGATTTTGCCAAAGAAAAGAAAACTTCTAAGAATGAAAGAGGGCTTCCCTTAATAAAAGTAGCTTATTTAGATGGAGCTTTAATTGATGCGGCTAAAGTAAAAGAATTAGCTTATTTGCCGTCTAAATTTGAACTTTTATCTAAAGTAGCGCGCGGGATTCAAGCTCCTTTAGCAAATTTAGTAAATGTATTACAGGCTAATTTAAGAAATTTAGTTTATGCTTTAGAAGAAATCCGCAAACAAAAAGTTAATTTAAATAATTAATAAGGAGGAAAGAAAAAATGACAAAAACTTTAAAGAAAGATGATATTATAGAGGCTATTTCTGGTTTAACGGTTTTAGAATTGGCAGATTTAGTTAAAAATCTAGAAGAAAAATTTGGAGTTTCCGCCAGTATGCCTATGGCAATGGCAGCTGCGGCTCCTCAAGGCGCCGGCGAAGCTCAAGCCGAAGTTAAGACTACTTTTGATTTAGAATTAACTGAAGTAGGGGCAAATAAAATTCAAGCAATTAAGGTTTTAAGAGAAGTAACTTCTTTAGGCTTAAAAGAAGCTAAAGATTTAGTAGAAGCGGCTCCAAAAGTTTTTAAAGAAGGCGCAAGCAAAGAAGAAGCAGAAAATATCAAAAATAAATTTAATGAAGTGGGAGCAAAAATTACTTTAAAGTAATTTATATTCTATATTCGGCATTATTTCGAAAAATACAAATTAAACCATAAAAAATTTTAAGAGGTTTATTTATTCAAACCCGATTATTTTAGATTTGATAAATAAAAATCCTTATAGTATTATTTATTTTGTTTTAAAAAGAGAGTCTAAATTTTTAGGCTCTCTTTTTAAATAAATTATTTAATGTTTAAAAATAACTTGATAAAATTTCTTAGTTTAGATATACTAAGTTTTGATGATTAATTTTAAAAAAGAAAGCTGGATAGTCGGGGGGGTTTTATTTTTTTTAATTTTGGGAGTTATTTTTTATTTAAATAATTATATTCAGCTTAAAAACTCTAAAATTAAATCGGCTTTATTTACGCCTTCTTTACCCCCTGTTTATAATTTGCAAACTACTCATCTTACTTCTTTAGCGAATAATCTTAAGGATTGGGAATTAAAGGCTAAATCTATTTTTATTAATGAAAAAGGCAAAAAAGCTTATGCCGAAGATTTAAAATGCGTTTTTTTTAATGCTTCTAAAAAACCTTTTATAATAGTGGAAGCTAAAGCCGCTGATATTAATTTGGCGACTCAATCTCTTAAATTTAAAGGGAAAATAACCAGCCGGGCCGCTACGGGTGAACTTATAGAAGTAAAAAAAATGTATTGGGATGGAGAGAAAAAAATTCTTTATGGCAAAGATGAAGTGAAAATTACCAGAGGCATATCTTATCTTATAGGAGAAGAATTAGAAGTTTATCCTCATCAAAGATTAATTAAAATTCAAGGCAATTTAAAAGTTAAAATAAAAGAATAAGAAAAATTTTATGAAGATAATTTTAAATAATTTAGTTAAATCTTACAAAGAGCGCAAGGTAGTAAAAAGAATAAGTTTAGAAGTAAATAAAGGAGAGATAGTAGGGCTTTTAGGTCCTAATGGAGCGGGAAAAACCACTACTTTCTATATGATTATAGGTTTAATTAAACCTGAAGCGGGGAAAATTTTTTTAGATAACGAAGATATTACCAGATTGCCTATGCATAAACGCGCCAATAAAGGCATAGGTTATCTGGCTCAAGAAGCTTCAATTTTCCGCCGCTTAACTGTGGAAGAAAATATTTTATTAATTTTAGAAATGCGCGGAGTTCCTGAAGCGGAACGAGGGAAAAAAATATTGCCCCTTTTGGAAGAATTCGGATTAATAAATTTGCGGCATCAGATGGCCTATACTCTTTCCGGAGGAGAGCGCCGCAGAGTGGAAATTGCCAGAGCTTTAGCCTGCAATCCCGATTTTATTTTGTTAGATGAACCCTTCACCGGAATCGATCCTATTGCTGTAGTGGAAATTCAAAAAATTATCTATAATTTAAAAGAAAAAGGTTTGGGAATTTTAATTACCGATCATAATGTCAAAGAAACCCTGGCTATTACCGATAAAGCCTATATTATAAGAAATGGCGAAATTTTAGTTTCCGGAGAATCAAGTGATATAGCTAAAAACTCAATTGCAAAAAAATATTATTTAGGAGAAAATTTCATTTTAAATTAAAAGTTTTATGAAAATCTTGGATCGATACATCAGCAATGAATTAATCCCCCCATTCTTTTTTGGGATTGCTATTTTTACTTTATTATTTTTATCCGTAGATATGCTTTTTAGAATTGCTAAAATGATTATTGAAGATAAAGGCGGAATTTTTACAGCTATTAAATATTTATTAAACAATCTTCCTTCAATTTTAGTTTTTACTTTTCCCATGTCTATTCTTTTAGCCACTTTAATGGCTTTTGGAAGAATTTCCTCAGATGCGGAATTAATTGCTCTCAAGGCGGGAGGAATAAGTTTATATCGTATCGCTCAACCAGCTTTAATTTTATCCTTAATAATTACCTTAATATCTTTTATCTTTAACGAGAAAATTTCTCCTGAAGCTACTTATCGGGCTAATAATATTTTAATTAAACAATTAGAGGGAGAAGAGGCGCAGGTTAGAGAAAATTTAGCTTTAAAGGAGATTACTTCCGACGGATTGGAAAGAGTAACTTTTACCCGGCATTTTAACAGCAAGGAAGGTTTAATGAACGGAATTACTATTCAAGATTTTAAAGGAGATCATTTGATACGTTGTATTTTTGCTAAAACTGCTATCTGGCAGGAAGAACGCTGGATTTTAAAAGACGGCAATATTTATAATTTTTCTAAAAATTTACCGGGTGAAATTCAATACGGAACTCATTTTCAAACTTTCCAGATGCCTTTAAATAATTCTCCAATAGAGATAGAAAATCGGGAGCGCCGTCCGGAGGAAATGAATTTAAAACAATTAAATGAAAAAATTAATTTAATCGGTAAAATTTCTTTAACTTCAAAAGAACTTAATAAACAAGTTAATGCTTTAAAAGTATATTATCATCAAAAATTTTCCATTCCTTTTGCCTGCTTTGTTTTTGGATTATTCGGCATACCTTTAGCCTTGCGTCCTCATCGCACAAGCACTTCGATTGGTTTAGGTTTAAGCATTGTTTTTATATTTTTTTATTATATTATTATGAGTATTGGGAGAGCTTTGGGAGAAAATGGCATAATTACTTCGGCTTTAGCTTCATGGCTGCCTAATTTAATATTTTTAATTTTAGGGATTGGGATGCTTTATAAATCCGGACAAAATTGAAAGAATAAATATTTTAAAATGCTTAGAGGAATCTTAATTATTTTATTTGGAGTTTTTTTAAGCGGAGCAATTGCTTTTTTGGGCAATCAATTAGGGCGTTTTATCGGCAAAAAAAGATTAAGTATTTTTAAACTGCGACCCCGTTATACTTCAATGTTATTTACGATAGCTACAGGAATGTTAATCTCGCTTTTAACGATTACTTTTTCGGCTATTTTATCTTATAATGTCAGGATTGCTTTATTTGGGATTGAAAAATTACAAAAAGAAAAACTTGATTTAGAAAATAAAATTAATCAATTAGTAAATATTGCTAAATTAGGAGAAGTGGTTTTTTCGGTAAATGAGCCGATTATCTTAAGCGTTATACCTAAATTCCAATCTATAAACAAAATAAAAGAAGATTTAACTAATTTGCTGTCCCAGGCTAATCAAATTGCCATCAGCCGCAATAATCAATTAGCTGTTTCCAAGAAAATAAATTTATTTCCTCCAAATCATCATTTTATAATTTATATTAAAGAAGATTATGATTTAGTTTTAAGAGAGCTCGCTAGGACAAAAAATAATAAAGCGATAATGATTTATTCCTTAGGGAATACTTTTTTAGGGGATGAAAATGTTATAGTGCGTTTTCGGATATTTGATAATAATTTGATTTTTAAAAAAGATGAATTAATCACCTCTTTAAAAATCAATGCTAACAAACCTAAAAATGAAATTCTTCCGGAACTTATTTTATTGCTCCAGCAATTACAATTTATTGCAGAACGTAAAGGAATGATGCGTAATCCTATTACTAATAATTTTGGAGGGAGTTTGTCAGCTGTTGCTCTTTTAAATAAAGCGGAAGAAATTAAAAATTTAGGAGGCTGGACAAAGGTATCTATAATAGCCAATAAAAATATTTATATAGTGGATTCGTTATCAGTGGATTTAGAGGTTTTTCCATCCAGCCCATAGGATTTTATGTTTAAAAAAATTTTGGCGATTGATCCTGGAAAAAATAAGTCGGGAATAGCTGTAGTTGAACGAAATTCAGGTATAGTTTATAAAGGAATTTTTAATTTCTTAAACCTGAAAGAAGAACTAAAAAAAATAATTGAAGCTCATCATCCCGAGGCTATTATATTAGGAGGAGGAACTTACAGTAAAAAAAATAAACAGATTATTCGGGAAATAAGCAATTTAAATTTAATTATTATAGACGAGAAATATACTACCCAGTTAGCTAAATTTAAATATTTTAAGGATCATCCTCCCAGAAGTTTTTGGAAAATTATTCCTTTAAGTTTACAAGCGCCTAAAGAAGCTTACGATGATTATGCCGCTATTATAATAGCAGAAAAATATTTTAAAGAATTTGAATAAATTTTTAAAAATTATGTTATAATTTATAATTAATAAAAAGTATATTGAGAAAGAGGTTAAGAGATTTATGAAAAAAGCCATAGTTTTTTGTTTAATAATTTTTCTTTTTTTAAATTTAACGTTTGCTCAAAATTCAGGAATGATTTCAGGAGTTGTTCTTACTCCTACAGGAAAAGAAGGGATTTTAAAGCCTCTTGAAGGAGTTGATGTGGCATTAAGCGGAACAAATTTTAAAACAAAAACCAATTCTTCCGGCGGTTTTATTTTTAGCGCGGTCCCTATGGGGAATTATAAGATAACAGCTTCTAAAGAAGGTTATTTTGTTGAAGAAAAGCAAGCGGCTTTAAATTCTCCTACCGCTCTGCGTATAAGTTTAATTATTGTTCCCGACACATATTCTCAAAAGCAGGTTAAATCTAAAGATATGAAGACACTCCCTGAAGGAGAAATAGTATTTATAGCTTTTGCCGCTCTTCCTAATCCAAAAACACATAGCGTTGCCCCTTCCTTAATAGATATAGAATCTAACAATTTAAGTATTTTGGATGCTGTTTCCAGAGGATATGACCCTACTAATCCTTATGGAGGAGCAAATCCTTTAATTATCCGCAATCCTCATGACCCTATGACACCGACTGGAAATTCTCCTAATACTTTATTTCTTTTTAATCCCGCCGATCCGCAAAGGTCGAGATTTTTAAATTTAAATACCCAGCCATATTGGATAATTTATAATCAAGCCACTAAAAGATTGTATCTAGCCGATCAAAACGAAAGGATGTTAGTAATTGATCCGGCTAACAACTCTATTGACGGCGCAATTACATTTAGAGGAATTATTACTGATTTAGCGTTAAGTTTTAATGGAGAATATATTTATGCCGCAATTATGCATTCTTTTCCTAAAGTAGCGGTAATATCGGCTTTTAAAAATAAGATTATCAATGTAATTAATCTGCCTCAAAATCCTTGGGGAGTGGCGGCTTCTAAGGATGGAAATTTTATTTATGTGTCCGCTGGAAATTCTCAAAAAGGCGAGGTTTATCTTATTAATCCTAAGGAAGAGAAAAATATTTTAAAGAAAGTTAGCGTAGGAGCTAATCCGAGCGGTTTAAATCTTAGTCCGGACGGTAAATTTTTATATGCGGCTAATTATAATTCAGGCACAGTATCGGTTATTGAAACTTCCAGTTTTAATGTGATTGATACTTTAAGAGTAGGAATCCAGCCTGCAAGAATTGCGGTTTCTGCCAGCGCTAAAAAAGCTTATGTTAGCTGTAATGGTTCTAATGATATATCAGTAATTGATTTAAATTCCAATCAAGTAATTAATACTATAAAAGTAGGAACAGGACCTACAGGAATTGCGGTTTCTTCCGATGGTCAGAAGGTTTATGTCGCTAATAATAAAGATGGCACAGTGAGCATTATTGATACCAGAGCCGACTTAGTTATTCAAACAACTACTCCTATTCCCGAGAGCCAGCCGTGGGGAATAGCGGTTAAGTAAATTAAAAAGTGTCAGGCGATAAGCGGCAAGCGTTAAGTGAATTAGGAAAAGATTTTTAGATTAAGGCTTAAAATTTGACGCTTAACGCTATAAAAATTAAAAGGAATAATAAATTATGCTTAGTTTGGTTAAAAAAATCTTAGATCCTAACGCTAGAGAAATTAAGCGTTTTCAAAAGAAGGTAGAACAAATTAATCTTTTAGAGTCCCAGACGATGAAATTAACGGATGAAGCTCTTAAAGAGAAAACTTTATTTTTGAAGGAACGCTTATCTAAAGGAGAAACTTTAGACAATCTTTTAGTAGAGGCTTTTGCGCTTGTGAGGGAAGCCAGCCGTAGAACTATTGGCTTAAGACATTTTGATGTCCAGCTAATCGGAGGAATGGTTTTGCATGAAGGAAGAATAGCCGAAATGAAAACCGGCGAAGGGAAAACCTTAGTGGCTACTTTACCTATTTATTTAAATGCTTTGGAAGGCAAAGGGATTCATTTAGTTACCGTTAATGATTATTTAGCCAAGCGCGATGCCTGCTGGATGGGGCCGATTTATAATTATTTAGGATTAAGCGTAGGAGTAATTCAGCATGACTCGGCTTTTATTTATGATCCCAATTATATTATAGACGATCCTTCTTTAAATTTATTGAGGCCCGTAGAAAGAAAAGAAGCTTATTTAGCGGATATCACTTATGGAACTAACAATGAACTAGGATTTGATTATTTAAGGGATAATATGGTAATGGATTTATCGGAATGCGTTTTAAGAGAATTAAATTATGCTATTGTGGATGAAGTGGATTCTATTTTAATTGATGAAGCCAGAACTCCTTTAATTATTTCAGGAAGAGGAGCAAAATCTACCGATTTATATCAAAAATTTTCTCGATTAGCCAACCGTTTAATAAGGGATAAAGATTATCATGTAGATGAAAAAGCTCATTCTGTTCCGCTAACAGATGAAGGTACGGCAAAAGTAGAAGAATTTCTGGGGATTACTAATCTTTATGATAATCAATATATAGAATTTTCTCATCATATTAATCAGGCTTTGCGAGCTAAAGAATTATTCAAAAAAGATGTAGATTATGTAATTAAAGATGGAGAAGTAGTTATAGTAGATGAATTTACCGGCCGATTAATGTTTGGGAGGAGATATTCTGATGGATTACACCAGGGCATCGAAGCTAAAGAAAATGTTAAAGTGCGCCAAGAAGATCAAACTTTAGCCAGTATTACTTTTCAGAACTTTTTTAGGATTTACAAAAAATTAGCCGGAATGACAGGCACTGCCGCTACAGAAGAAAGGGAATTTAGAAATATTTATAATTTAGATGTAGTGGTAATTCCCACTCATAAACCAATGATTCGCAAAGATCATCCCGATCAAGTTTATAAAAATGAAAAGATTAAATTTAAAAAAGTTATTGAAGAAATCGAAGAGCTGCATAAAATTGGAAAACCGGTTTTAGTAGGAACAAGATCGATTGAAAAATCAGAATTTTTAAGTATGATGCTTAAAAGAAAAGGTATCCCTCATCAAGTTTTAAATGCTAAATATCATGAAAAAGAAGCTCAAATTATTGCTCAAGCGGGAAAAAAAGGAGCGGTAACTATTGCTACTAATATGGCTGGAAGAGGAGTAGATATTATTTTAAGCGGTAATCCGCCTAACTTACATGAAGCGGAAGAAATTATTGCTTTAGGAGGATTGCATATTATTGGAACAGAGCGTCATGAAAGCCGAAGAATTGATAATCAGCTTAGAGGAAGAACCGGCCGGCAGGGCGACCCGGGTTCTTCTAGATTTTATGTAGGTTTAGACGATGAATTAATGCGTTTATTTGGTTCGGATCGCATTGTAGGATTAATGGAGCGTTTAGGGATAGACGAAGAAACTTCTATTGAACATTCTTGGATTACCAAAGCTATTGAAAATGCTCAAACTAAAGTAGAAAGTCATCATTTTGACATACGAAAAACAGTTTTAGAATACGATGATGTAATGAATAAACAAAGAGAAATAATTTATTTAGAAAGACGGAAAGTTTTAGAGGGTTATAATTTAAAGTCTCAAATTTTAGAAATGTTAAATAAGTTTGCCGATGATTTGGTGAATTTATATGCTCCCGAGAATATCCATCCGGAAGAATGGGATTTAAAATCTTTATTTTCTGCCTGTAAAGAAGACTTTCCTTTGCCATTTGAAGCAAAAATTGAAGATTTAACTTTAATAAAAGTTTCTGATTTAAAAGAAGTTGTATTATCTTGGATATTAAGAGCTTATCAAGAAAAAGAAGAACGTTTAGGCGAAGAATTAATGCGCTCTTTAGAGCGCTTTATTCTTCTTCAAATGATTGACACTAAATGGATTGATCATTTATATGCTATGGACATGTTAAGAGAAGGAATTGGCCTGCGGGCTTATGGTCAGAAAGACCCTCGGATTGAATATATTAACGAATCTTTTGCCATGTTTGAAAGTTTAAAAAGCAGTATTCAAGAAGATGCCGTAAAATATTTATTTAAAGTTCAACTAGTGAAACCGCAGGAACGGACAAGTATTTATATTCCTAATACTAATCGAGGGGAACGAAACGCTCCTTTACGCAAAGATAAAAAAATCGGCCGTAACGACCCCTGCGCCTGCGGGAGCGGGAAAAAATATAAAAAATGCTGCGGGATAAATGGATAATAAATTTAAGCGGCTATTAGCTGTAAGCTTTCAGTTAAAGGTGTGGAAATGTTAGAAGAATTAGAAATAGATTTCGAAGAAGTTAAAGAGAAAATTTTAAAAGTTAAGGAGTATCTTTGACTTAGAAGAAAAAATTAAAAAAAGGGATGCTTTAACCGCTATACTGGTCAAAGAAGATTTTTGGAATAATCCTGATACGGCAAAGAAGGTTTCTAAAGAACTTTCAGAAGTCGAAGACTTTTTAAAACAATGGAAAGAAATTGAAAATTTAAAAGAAGAAATTGAAATTTATTTGGAGTTAAAGCCTCAAGATACTTTATCCATTCAAGAAATAAAAGAAAAAATTAAATTCTTAAATACTGAATTAGAAAATTTAGAATTGACTTTTTTATTATCTTCTAGTTACGATCAAAATAATGCAATTTTGTCTATTTATTCAGGAGCGGGCGGTACCGATGCTCAAGATTGGGCTGAAATGCTTTTAAGAATGTACGCGCGTTTTGCCTCTAAGCGTCAATTTAAGGCGGAAATTGTGGAAATTTCTCCGGGAGAAGAAGCCGGGATTAAAAATGCCACTTTAATTATTAACGGAAAATATTCATTTGGCATTTTTAAGGCGGAAAAAGGCATTCATAGATTAGTGCGTCTTTCTCCATTTGACGCTAATCATCGCCGCCATACTTCTTTTGTTTTAGTTGAAGTAATTCCAGAGATTGGAGAAGAAGTTGAAGTTATTATCGACTATAAAGATTTGAAAATTGAAACTTATCGAGCCAGCGGCGCCGGCGGACAACATGTGAATAAAACAGATTCAGCGGTAAGAATCACACATATACCTTCCGGGATTATTGTTCAATGTCAAAATGAACGCTCCCAGCATTCTAATAAAATTACCGCCTTAAAAATTCTTAAAGCTAAACTTTTTGAACGTTTTGAAGATGAAAGACAAAAGAAAATTAATCAATTAAAGGGAGCTCATCAGGAAATTGCATGGGGGAATCAAATTCGTTCTTATGTTTTACATCCTTATACTTTAGTAAAAGATCATCGCACCAATTTTGAGATAGGAGATGTTAATGCAGTTTTAGATGGAAAATTAGAAGGATTCATTCAAGCTTATTTAAAGTGGAAGATAAATCAAACAAAAGGATTATAATTTCTAAAGCGGAATAATTAAAAAAATCTAAACACTAAATTCTAAATATAGATAACTACAGATAGATAGGTTAGGATTTTAATTTAAGGAAGGATGATTAATTTGATTACTATGGAAAAACTGGCTCGTTCTTATATTATGGAATGTTCTCCTTATATTTCAGGTAAGCCTATTGAAGAGGTAAGAAGAAAGTTAGGTTTAAAAGATATAATTAAACTAGCTTCTAATGAAAATCCTTTAGGAACATCTCCTAAAGCTCTTAGAGCCATTCGAAAATATCTAAAAAATATTAATTTATATCCAGACGATTTTTGTTTTAATTTAAGAGAGACTATGTCTAAAAAATATAAATTAAGGCACGAAAATTTTATAATCGGGAATGGTTCTATGCAATTATTAGAATTGATTTGCAAGACTTTTATCAATGAAGGGGAAGAGCTTTTAAGCGCTTTTCCTTCATTTAGAGTATTTGATGGTTTAATTAAATCAGCTGGCGGGAAGTTCAGAAGCGTTTTTTTAAAAGACCATCACTTTGATTTAGCTAAGATTCTTCAAAATATTTCTTCTAAAACTAAGATTGTAATTATTTGTAATCCTAATAATCCTACCGGCACTGTTGTTAAGCCCGAAGAATTATATGATTTTTTAGAAAAAGCTCCTAAAAATTTAATAATAATTTTAGATGAAGCTTATGTTGATTTTATAGAGAATAATACTTTAGATTCTTTAGCTTTAATTAAAAAATACGATCATTTAATAATATTGCGAAGTTTTTCTAAAATTTATGGATTAGCCGGTTTAAGAATCGGGATAGGAATAACTTCACCTAAATTAACTAATCTAATAGAAAGGGCCAGGATGCCCTTTACGGTTAATTATTTAGCTCAATTAGCGGCTCAAGCGGCTTTAGGAGATGAAGAATTTAAAGTAAAAACTCAAAAAACAGTCTGGGAAGGAAAAAAATTTCTTTATGCCGAGTTAAATAAGCGAAAATTAGAATATATTCCCACTCAAAGTAATTTTATAGCTATTAACTTAAAAAAGAATGATTTAACAGTTTTCCAAGAACTTTTGAAAGAAGGGGTAATTATTTTAGCGGGAACGCATATGTTTATGCCGGGTTATATTCGGGTAACTATCGGCACTAGAGAACAATTAGAGAGGTTTCTTCAAGCTTTAGATAAAGTTTTAAGTAATTTAAAATAGGTTTATTGCCAGTTCTTCTTGAACAATTTGATTAACTAATTTTCCATCTGCCTTTCCTTTAACAAGCGGCATAATTTTAGGCATTATTTTTCCTAAATCTAATTTTTCTCCTTGAGATGTAAGATTGAGGATAATTTCCTTAACTAATTTTTTAATTTCTTCAGGATTCATCTGCTCGGGCAAATATGTTTTAATAATTTCCAGTTCTTTTTCTTCTTTTTGCGCTAAATCAAGACGGTTGCCCTTTTTAAATTCTAAAATAGCTTCATTTCTTTTTTTAGCTTCTTTATTTAAAATTTCTAAGATTTCTTTATCTTCTAAAGTTCTTTTTTTTTCGATTTCTGTATTTTTAATAGCTGCCTTTGTCAATCTAATTACGGATAATTGTAATTCCGATTTATTTTTAAGCGCATCTTTTAAATCTTGATTAAGTTTTTCTAATAAATTCATTTTAATTTCCTAAAATATTAAAAATAAATAATTAAGTTTTTTTAAAATTTTATTTTTCGTTTTCTGGCGGCTTTAGATTTATTTTTTTTTCGAACACTGGGTTTTTCATAATGTTCTCTTCTTTTAATTTCCGCTAATACGCCTGCTCTTTGACATTGTCTGCGGAATCTTTTTAAAGCCTAATCCAGGGATTCATTTTCCCCAACTCTAGTTTCCATTATATATCACCTCCCTTATTCGGCATTTAGATTATTAATTTAAAATTATATTATATTCTTATTTTTCTGTCAATATTTTTTTAAAAATCCTCTTGACAAATAAATAATAGATATGATATATTAAAATTTAAATCTAAATTTATTTTATAAAGAGCTTAGAGAAACATTGCCTCTTCTAAAATAGTTAAAAAATATATTAAAAGCGAGGTTTTAATTCTGAAATTAACGACATAAGCCTGGCTTTTTTTGTATTTTTAGAAAAAAAAATTAGTTAGGAGAAATAACAATGACAATAGCAGCGCTTACGCTTAATCATTTAGACCAATGTCCTCTTTGTGATGGCAAAGTTTTTATATCGGTTAAAATTAAAGAAGGAATAATTAAAGAACTACATCAGTCAGAGTTATCTCATAATATAACTTTTACCTGCGATCAAAATTCCAATCATTATTTTATTATTACGCCCGAAGGGAAATTACTGCATGTTTCAGGTAAGGGTAAGCCTTTAGTAAAAGCGTTTAACAAGAAAATAAAAAAAATAAAAGCTAAAAAAGAATCACAAAGAGAAACTAAAATGAAAAT
>JACPDS010000176.1 GCA_016183885.1 Armatimonadota bacterium | reverse complement strand
ATGGTGGTGTTTTTACCTATCACTGTATTTGTGGGTTCGCCTTTGTATTTTAAATCTTGCGATACAGCTCCAACGGATGCGCCATTAAAAATTTTACATCCTTCTCCAATAATTGTATCGGGGTACATAACGGCGTTCGGACCTATCCAGCAATTATCACCAATTTCCACCTTATCATAAATAGTAACAAAAGGTTCTACAGTAACGTTTTTTCCTAGTTTAGCGTTTGGGTGAATGTATGCCAGGTTCGAAATCATACAACTACGCTCATTGTTTTTATCTGAGAAAACGAGCTAAAATCCTCTTTTAATATTTGATTGTATATAATTTTATATTGCATGAGCTGCGTTGTATAAAATAATTACGCTTCAGTCGCCACCTTTTTATCAATGCCTCTTACTTTTACAATTTGTGCGGTCATATCAGCTTCACAAACTAATTTATTTCCAACAAAGGCAAGACCTTTCATGTGGCACATTCCTCTCCGTATTGGTTCCATCAGATCCATCCGTAAAACAAGTGAATCGCCGGGAACAACTTTTTGTTTGAACTTGGCATTTTCAATTTTCACAAAATAGGTTTGGTAATTTTCAGGATCCGGAACAGTTTTTAAACACAATATTCCTCCGGTTTGTGCAAGAGCTTCAATAATTAAAACTCCGGGCATAATAGGATGGTTTGGGAAATGCCCGTTAAAAAATGATTCATTAATAGTAACATTTTTTAATCCCACGGCTCTTTTATTATTTTCTAATTCTAAAATTTTATCAACTAATAAAAAAGGATAACGATGGGGAAGAATATTAAAAATTTTTTTAATCTCTATCAATTATTTCCTCCATTAGAGAGAAGATTATGAATAAATTTTATATTTAAGGCATGATTTCCTTTAATGACAATTATATGGGCTTTAAGAATTAATCCTGTTAAGGCTAAATCGCCTAAAAGATCCAAACATTTATGTCTTACTAATTCATTCGAAAATCGCAAAGGAGAAGAGTAGCCGTCAGGTTTAATAAGAATTGCATTTTCTAAATTTCCGCCTAAGGCTAATTTTTTTTCAAAAAGAGTTTGAATTTCTTCTGAAAAACCAAAAGTTCTAGACGGGGCTATATCGTTAATAAAAGTTTGTTTGTTAAGTTTAAAAGAAAACCATTGCGTCCCTACCAAAGAATGAGGAAATTGAATTATATAAGTAATTTTCAATTTATTATCAGGAAGCACTATTAAATAAGCGTCATCTTCATGGATAATTAAAGGTTCTTTTATTAAATATTCTTTTTTTAAAATGTTTTGCATTACTATTCCGGCATTTTGCAAAGCTTGAGTGAATATTAAAGCGCTTCCATCTAAAGCCGGTAATTCTTCGCCATTTAACTCTATTTTTAAATTATCAATCCCCAAACCGTAAAGAGCGGCTAAAAAATGTTCTACTGTGGCTATTTGAACGGAATTTTCTCCTAAGGTAGTGGAGCGCAATGTTGAAGTTACTTTTGAATAATTAGCTGGAATAGATGGTTTGTTTGGAAGATCTGTTCGATAAAAAACTATCCCGTTATTTTCTTTAGCCGGAAAAACTTTTATTGTGGAATTTTTGCCGGTATGTAATCCTATTCCGCTTAGTTCAAAATTATTTTCAATTGTTTTTTGATACATTTTTAAAGTTAATTTTTTCTTCTATAGAGTTAATTTTTTTTTGAAATTCTCGAAATTGTTTAATTAATTCCGGGAGATTATTTAAACAAGCCTCTATTTTGAAATGTTTATTGTGAGATCTAGCCGGAAATCCCGAAACTATGCTTTTGGGCGGAATTTCTTTTGTTACCCCCGCTTTTCCCATTATAGTGCTGTCATTACCAATTTTAATATGCGGTGATATTCCAACCTGCCCGGCTAAAATTACTCGATCTCCAACTATAGCGCTTCCTCCTAAACCGCTTAAAGCAATAATTATACAATTTTCTCCTATCTCCACATTATGGGCAATATGCACTAAATTATCAATTTTAGTTCCTTTTTTAACCATAGTTGTTCCGCAAGTTGCTCGATCGATACAAACGTTAGCTCCTAATTCTACCTCGTCTTGAATTTCCACATTGCCGATTTGAGGTATTTTTAAGTGCTTTTCTCCTTCTTTTATAAACCCAAATCCATCTGAACCAATTACCACCCCGCTATGGATAATTACTTTTGAACCGATTTTTACTCGATCTAAAATAGTTACTTGAGGATAAATTAAAGTATCTTTATCGATGATACAATCATCTCCAATATAAACTTGTCCTAAAATTTTAACTCTATCTTTAATTTTAACTCGATTGCCCAGGATTACATAAGGCCCTAAATAGATATTTTTTCCTAATTCTACTTTTTCACCTTTGATGCAAGTGGCATGAACCCCGTTTAAATTTAATTGAGGCGCAAAAATTTTTAAAGTTTTAGCAAAACTTATTTTAGGATGTATTACTTTAATTAAGGGTTTTAAATTAAAATTAGCTGTTATAGGGACAATAACCGCGGAAGCCTTGCTTTTTTCCGCTTGAAGTATTTTTTTTTCTTCTTCTGCCCATGTAATTTGTCCCGGCGCGGCGTCTTTATAAGAAGCCACTCCATAAATTAACTCGTCAGTTCCTACAAGCTCTCCGTCAAGAATTTTTGCTAAATCTTTCAATCTAATTTTCATAAGCTATTTTAATAAAGCGCTTATTTCTTTAGTAATATCTACTCCTCCATATTCTACGCCGGTATTTGCAAGAATGAAATCATAATGGTTTTTAACCGCAAAATCTTTGGCTTTTTGAGAAATTTCTTCAGTAAGTTTTTTACTTATTTCTTCCCATTTTTTAGAAGAGTTTTCGATATTTTTTTTATCTTCAGGCGATAAACTTTTAGGATTATTACTTATGCGAACATTAACTTTCATGCTTTCTTTCTGGAATTCTAAGGATAGTTGACGATATTTGGACCAATTATTTAAAAGTTTATAAGGATCTATTACGCCTATTTTAAGTTTAGCTTTAAAACAGCCTGTTAAAAAAATACTAACAATTAATATAGAAGCGATAATTAAAAGTTTTTTATACATTTTTTCCCTCCATATTTTTTTTTATTCCTATTTTGATTTTTAACAAGAAAATCGGATCCTCATTCGACGGATTTAACGTCGGGAATTTTTTAATTTTTCAATTACTAAGCTGGTTAGATCTTCGCAATTAATATTTATTATATATTCATTTAAAACTATATCAATTTTCTTTTCTTGGGCAATAGGAGTTATTTTTTCTTTAATTTCCAAGATAAGTCCTTCAATTAAATGTTCTCGTTGAGAATATAAACGTTTAAGCTGTAATTTTAATTTAAAAAGACTTTCTTTTTTAGTTTTATTTGAAAATTCCTGTTCTTTTAATATTTCTTTAATTATTATCTTTTCTTCTAATTTTAATTTTTTAGCTATTTTTTTCTTTTTTTCTTCTAGATCCAAAATTAAGTTTTTATTAGAAAGTTTTAATTTTTCTTCATAAATATTTTTTTCTTTTAAATCGGGCTCTTTAAGATATTTTTCTTCTTCTTGTTTAAGTTGGGGAATAATATCTTCATTTAAGGATTTTTCTAAAATTTTAATTTCTTCTTCAATTTTAATTAAACCCATTTTTTTAATATTTTCTAAAATTTTTTCATTTTGAGCTTTTTTTAATTCTATTTGTTTTAGTTCATCTTGATTAATTGCGTCTAATTCTTTTTGAACAGCGTCTTTTTCTTCTTTTGAAGAAGTTCCAAAAAATTTAAATTGCAGGTTAAGTTTTTTTTCTTGATCTTTTTTTCGAAGATTTTCTTCAAGCTGATTTAATTCTTCGTCTAATTTGTTTTTTTCTTCTTCTAATTTGCTTTGCAGCAGCTTTTCTAAGTCTAATTTTTTAGCGACAATTTTTCTATCTCTTAAGCTTATTAAATCTTGAGCAAAATTTTTAAAGACATTATTTAATTTTTCTTTATTTTGTAAAAAAGATTTTTGAGTTTTATTTTTTATTTTATCTTGAAATATTTTTTTCTGTTCTTCTATTTTTTTCTTTAATTTTATTACCTCTTGATTAAATTCTTTTTCAGCTTGTTTTTGAAGATTTTGAATTTTAAAAAAATTTTTTCTATAAATATCCGGGGGAGATTCTTCAAGTGAATAAAGTTCTTCTTCCATACGGTTAATTTCTTCTTCCATGTTTTTAATATATT
>JACPDS010000174.1 GCA_016183885.1 Armatimonadota bacterium | reverse complement strand
TAATTTTACTATGTTTAAGCAGGTTTTTTATTATAATAATGCCAGTAAAATTTCTGTTTTTCAAAACTATCAAAATCTTAAAAATTATTGGGTATTTAATACATTATTTGCTGAATTTACTTTTCCTAAAATTAATTTAAACGCGGAAGTTCAAGCCCTCTTTAGTGATTATAAATTTGACCAGAATTTGCCAAATAGTCTTTTTGAAGAAAAATAATTATCTGGTTTTTGCTTTATTATAATATTTTTCCATTTCATTTAAAGACATTTTTTTTAACGAATGTCCTCTTTTTTGTCCCATTTTTTCTATATATTTAAACCTTTTAATAAACTTTTTAATTGTATATCGCAGGGATTCTTCGGCATTAATTTTAAAAAAGCGGGAAAGATTTACTAAAGAAAAAAGTAAATCTCCAAATTCTTCTTTAATTTTAATTTGATTGAGGTCTTTTTTATATGCATCTAAAAGTTCTTGGGATTCTTCCTTGACCTTTAAAATAACTTCTTCTGCTTCTCTCCAGTCAAAGCCCACTTCTTTGGCTCGATTTTGAGCTCTTTCAGCTGCTAAAAGAGCGGGAAGATTTATAGGAATGCCATCCATTAAAGATTTTCTTTTCCGTTCGCCTTCCTTAAGTTTGATTTTTTCCCAGCCTTCTAAAACTTCTTCTTTGGTAGCTACTTTTTTGTTTTTAAAAACATGGGGATGGCGATTTTTTAATTTTTTAATTAAACCCTGAACGATATCCTCTATATTAAATATTTTTTTTTCTTTGGCAATTTGAGCATGAAAAATAACCTGTAAAAGCAGATCTCCCAATTCTTCTTTTAATTTTTTGTAATCTTCTTCTTCGATTGTTTCTAATGCTTCATAAGCTTCTTCAATTAAGAATGGGGCAAGGCTCTTATGGGTTTGTTCTTTATCCCATGGACACCCCGATCTGCTTCGAAGAATCTGCATAATCTGCAGAAGTTCTTCCCATGAAGACTTTGACATGTTTAAAGATTGGTCTTTATTTGAGCGTTTTTGCGTAATTTTTCTATATAATTTTTAGTTTGTTCTTGAGTAATTGCGGCGTCTTCTATTTTATCTTTAAGTTCCTCGGAAGTTTTTTTCTTTCCTTCGCATTTAATAATATGATAACCAAAACTGGTCTTTATCGGGGAACTGATTTGGCTTACTTCTAGTTTAAAGGCTGCTTCTGAAAATTTAGGATCCATCCGCGAACGATTAAAGTATCCTAATTCCCCATTAGAATTTTTGCTGCCCGGATCAATTGAATATCTTTTTGCTAAAGAAGCAAAGTTTTCGCCTTTGTTTAATTTGTTTAAAATATCTACCGCTTCTTTTAAGGTTTTAACTAATATATGAGAAGCTTTAACTTCTTCTAATTGATCTTTGTGGGCGTTAAAAAAAGCTTCTTTTTCTTGCTGGGAAATGCTTTTAGAAATTAATTTTCTTAATGTGAACATTAAAGTTATTCTGTTTTCTATGTCTTTTAGGGTTAAATTTTGCATCTTTAAAAGCATTTCAAATTGCGGATTATTTTTCATTTCATTTATTTTTTCTTCAATTTCCTTGGGAGAAACTTTTATGTTTTCTTTTTTAGCCGATTGAAAAATTAGCTTTTCTAAAATTATATCTTCAATCATTTGCTTGCCAAATCGTTTTTCCAGCTCCTTGTGAAATTCTTTTTGGGTTATTTTTTCTCCATTTATAATGGCTATCGGCTTGCTGCAGCCTCCCAATAAGAAAATTAAGAATATGCTTATCCCTAGAATGCTTTTTTCAATTTTTTTCAAGTTAACTTCCTCCTTTATTTTAGCGGCGTTTCAAATAGGCATATATATTTGCCTTCTAACTTTCGCTACAGGCCCCGATATTACGTCGTTTGGGTCAAAAGGAAAATAAATATCCTTAAGTATTTTCTTTAGAAAATTTTTTTCCTTTTTCCCAATCTTTTTTAAACTGCTTTAAAAATTCTTGAATTATTTTTGAATCATCTAAAAGTAAATCTACTTCTTGGTTTTTATGAAAACCATTAAATGTCCAATTGGTTGAGCCTAAAAAAAGAAATTTTTTGTCAAACAGGGCAATTTTACGATGCATTAAGATTCCTTTTTTGTTTAAGAATCCTTTGATTTCTATGCCATTTGCAAAAAATTCGGGAATTTTTTTTTGACTGCTTTTTTGATTTAAGTCTAAAAGAATTTTGATTTTTACCCCCCTTTTTTTTGCTTGAATTAAAGCTCTAATAACTTCTATGTCGCTTAAAACAAACATTTCTGCTTCTATAGAATTTTTAGCCTGATTAATTAAATTTAAAACCGGCCTTTGAGCTTCCCGATTAAAATAAATTTTTGGAAGCTCTTGGGCGCTTAGCGAAGCAAATAAAAAAAGCACTAAAAAATTTATGATTAATTTATAAAAACTTAATTTTTTCATTTTTAATTTTTAAAAGTAAAGTCTTTCCCTATAATAATTGTAAAATCTATGTTGCTGTCTTTTTCTTTATTAGAATTTATTATTCGGGCGGGATTTATATAGTTTAAAATTAAATTTATTCCCGGAGAATTATTTTTATAATCTATAATTTCAGTATTTGGATATTTTTTCTCTGCATTGGCAACATTTACGATTTGAAATCCTATGCTGTTTAATTTATTTGCTAAAAGATCTCCTAATCCTTTTGCTTCGCTTCCATTTAAAATCTCTATTTTAAGATCGGATGGGTTATAGCCTTCGATTCCTAAAAAAAGCCTGTTTATTAAATGAACTTTTTCCCCCTCGTTGGGAATAATATAGCTTATTCCATTGATCGTTTCTTCTTTTCCCGTAAGCGTTGTTAGGTGAAAATTTTTATTTTCAAAATTTTTATATAATCTGGCCAAATCAACAATTTGAATAATTGAGAGATTGGTTTCTAAAAAATCTTTGCTTAAACGAGAAAATTTTTCCAAATGTATTATATTAACAGGTTTTTTTATTTCTTTAAATAAAGCTTTTAAAAATTGCTGCTGACGGCGAATTCTTCCCCAGTCTCCTTCTGGGTCATATCTAAATCGACAATATCCTACAGCTTCTTCTCCGTTTAAGCGCTGAAATCCCTTTTTTAAATGAACATGTAATTTCCCCCAATTATCGTCATATTTAATGTCTTTTTCCACATTTATTTCTACTCCTCCAAGAGCATTAACCAGGCTTTTAACTTCTTTGATTCTTAAAATTACATAATAATCGATTGGTATTCCTAAAAAATTTTTGATCGTTTCTTGGGCCTGTTTAATCTCTCCTAAAGCATAAGCGGCATTAATTTTATCATAGCCATAAACAGGCGAAATTAATACACGGATATCTCGGGGAACAGACAAAATATTAATATTTCGATTGTTAATTTCTAGGCTTATTAAGAAAATTGTATCTGTGCGTGCTCCTTTAGAAAAAATAATGCCTTTCTCGGTATAATTATAATCTAAGCCTAAACATAAAATATTTATTCTTTCTTTTCCTGCAAAAACTGTTTCTCCCGGATTAACTATAAGGTTTACTATATCGGCTAAAGAAGCTTTATTTTCTTTGGAAATATTTTTATATAAATATGCTAAAACTGCTAAAAAAACTATGCCGACGAACAATAAAATATATAATAAAATTTTTCTGCTTTTTTTCATAGGCTATAACCACCTTTTATGAATAAAAAAATATATCATATAAAGATTGATTGTTCCCATTAGAATTAAAATTATCCAAAATAAATTTCCTGTGTCATAATAAGTTATAATTGGAGGAAATTTAATATTCATTCCCAATAAACCAGCAATAAAAGTAATCGGCATAAAAAAGGTGGCTAAAACCGTTAGTTTTTTCATTGTTTCGTTTAAACGATTAGAAGTCATTGTAAGATAAATTTCCATAGCATTAGATAAAATTTCCCTGTTAGTTTCGGTAATATCATATAACCGGATTAAGTGATCGTAAACATCTCTTAAATACGTTTGAATTATTTCATTAATTTGGGGATGTACTCGGGAAATCAAGTTGTTCAAAACTTCTCTTTGGGGCGAACAAATCTTTCTAAAATTAATTAAGGTTTTTCTTAAATGAAATATTTTATTTAAGCTTTCTGTAGATTGATTAACCAAAACCTGGCTTTCTAACAAATCTATAGACTCTTCAAATTTATTTAAAATTAAAAAATAATTATCTACCACTTCATCCATTAAATGATAAAGAAAATATCCGCAATCTATTTTAAAACGCTTTTCATCATCTTCTAATCTCTTAATAACTCCTTTAATGGCAAATACTTCTTCTAAATGAATAGTTATAAAAAATTTATGACCAAAAAATATGCCGATTTGATTTGTATCAAATTCTTCCTCTTTTAAAAAAGCTTCATAGGTGACAATAAAAGAATACCCGTTATATTCTTCAATTTTTGGACGCTGTCCAAAATGAAGACAATCTTCCAAAGACAATGGATGAAAATTAAAAAACTTTTTTAGATATTCTATTTCCTCTATTGTTGGTTTGTAAAAATCTATCCAGATAAAAAATTCTTCCTCTTTTAAAAAATCTATTGCTTCCTCCAAAAGGATATCTTTTTTAAAAATTTCTCCTTGTTTAATCAAGTAAGAATTATACATTTTTTATTAACTCTTTTTCTTTTGTATCTTCTTCTTTAATTTTTATAGGCATTAAAATATAAATATAATTTTCATTTTTTAAAGGTTTTATTAAAACCGCTCCAACGGCAGAAGAAAACATAAAAATTAATTCTTCTTCTTGAGAATTAAGCATATATTCTAAAAGAAACTTTCCATTAAAAGCTATTTCTAAATTTTCCCCTTCTTTTTCCACTTCTATTTCTTCATAAGCGCTTCCCATGTCTTGTGTATTAGAAAAAAGATACATCTTTTTATCTTCTATTTTCATTCTTACTAAATTTAAATTTTTTCTTTCCAGAGATAAAATTAAAGATCTTTTTAAAGAATTAATTAAGTTCTCTTTGTTTATTTTTACTTTTATGTTGTTGTTTTTAGGAATTACCTGCTCATAGTTTGGATATTTTCCTTCTATTTTTCTGGAATAAAAATTTATATCATTAAATCTAAAAAAGATCATGTTCTTTTCTATTATTATTTCTAAGGGTTCTTCTTCTTCTGAAAGCATTCTAGATAATTCTATAAGAGCTTTAATTGGTATAATATTTTTTTCTTCTTTAGAAAATATTTCTTTTAAATTTGTTTCTGTTTTAGCCAATCTTCTTCCATCGGTAGAAACTAAACTTAAATATTGCCCCTTTAATAAAATTAAAGCTCCTGTTAAAATTGTTTTTCCTTCTTCAAAAGAAGCTGCGGAAAAAGAAATATTTTTTATCATTTCTTTAATTTTTTTTTTAGAAATTTGAATTGTCGGCAATTCCTTGGAAAAAGATAAAACAGGAAAATCTTCTTCAGGCAAAATATTTAAATTAAACTTTGAAAATTTATTTCTTATTTCCAATATAGATTCATTTAATTCTAAAACAATATCTTCTCCATTCAACTGACTTATTATTTCGGTAATAATTTTTGCAGGGACACAAAAAGATCCCTTTGTTAAAATTTGAGCTTTTATAAAAATTTCTATTCCCATTTCCAAATCAGTAGCAGATAATTTTAATCTATCTTCTCCTTCGTTTTTAAACATGATATAAGATAATATAGGCAAAGGACTTTTATTACTAGTGCATCTTGAAACAAAAGATAATCCCTTTTCTAAATCTTTTTTTGATAAATGAATTTTCATTTTTTATCTCCTTAATATTAAAAATAGTGCGCAGAAAAAAAATATTTTCCGGTCTTTGGCTTTGGTGGAATTTTATATTCCGGAAATAAAACTTTGCGTTCTCTGTTTTCTTAAAAATTTATCTTTTAATTACATAAATCCTTTTCAAAAATAAAATAAAACCCCCGGATATTTAAGTTTTTTTATTATATCTCCTTCGCATGTTTTTAACAAGCATTATTAATATTATATATATAAATATTTATATATAGTAGTAATAGTAAGAATAAATATTGTGGAAAAAAATAAAAAATATTTTTAAATAAAACAAAATCTTTTCTAATAAACTTGTGGAGAATCTGTTCATTAAATAAAAAATTTTCTAATAAATATAATTAAATATAAATGATAACATTTTTTCACAAGGTTTATCAACAAACGCCCAAAATATTTTTTATTTTTTCAACCGTACTTTTTATTTGAGAATTTTTAAGGTTTTCTCTTATTTTTTTATAAGCATGAATTACTGTTGAATGATCTTTTCCTCCAAAATTTCTTGCAATTTCAGGATAAGAAGCTCCGGATAATTCGCGGGCTAAAAACATGGCAACTTGTCTGGGAAAAACAAAACGCTGCTCCCTTTTTTCTCCTATCAATTCTTCCATTTTTATTCCAAAATATTCAGCCACTTTATTTTTAATTGAATCTAAATTAATAAAGTTAGACTCTTCTTTGGGAAGTATTTCTTTTAAAGATTCAAAAGCCAAAGTTAATGTAATTTCTTTTTTATGTAAAGAAGCAAAAGCGATTATTCTAATTAAAGCGCCTTCTAATTCCCTAATATTAGAGGGAATTTTTTCTGCAATAAAAGAAATTACATCATTGGGAACATCTACCTTTTCAATTTCAGCTTTTTTTCTTAAAATGGCTTCTCTGGTTTCCAGGTCAGGCGTTTGAATATCGGCAATTAATCCCCATTCAAATCTAGAACGAAGCCTTTCTTCTAAAGCAGGAATTTCTTTAGGGGACCGGTCACTAGTAATCACAATTTGTTTATTAGCGCCATGAAGTTCATTAAAAGTGTGAAAAAATTCTTCCTGAGTGCTTTCTTTTTTTATTAAAAATTGAATATCGTCCACCAAAAGAAGATCTACTCTTCGATACTTGTTTCTAAATTGAAGAGTTTGTCTTTCAGAAATTGCGGTAATTAATTCATTGGTAAATTTTTCAGTAGAAACATAAGCTATTTTATAAAGAGGATACTTATTTAAAGCTAAATGTCCTATAGCATGCATTAAATGAGTTTTTCCCAATCCCACCCCGCCATAAATAAAAAGAGGGTTATAAGTTTTAGCAGGAGCGCTTGCTACCGCTAAAGAAGCTGCGCAGGCAAAATGATTGCTGTTGCCTACAATAAAAGAATCAAAGGTATATTTAGGATTAAGAAAAGACAAAATTTCTCCGGAGAAATTATTATTATAATTATTTAACATAAAATTATTTTCTTTAGAAGAAGTATTATTTTCATAAACCGAAAAAGATAAATAAATTTTTTTCCCTAATAAATTTTGAAAAGTATTATTAACTAAATCTGAACACCTATTGTTTAGCCAATCTCTAGCAAATTTACTGGGAACGCCTATTTGTAATACGTCTTGAGTAAGAGATAATAGCTTGCTATTTTTTAATCCAATTTCAAAAGTAGGTTTTTCTAATTTATTTTCCATAATTTTTAAACATTCCTGCCAACATTGTTCTATTTCCGGCGATAAACCAATATTTTGCATAAACCCCCCTAATAAAATAAATAAATTTAATTTAGAAAAACAAAGTTTTATCAAAAATTTCAAAAACCCTTTAAGAAAAGTTATTCACATATACACAAAAAACCTAAAAAATTTGTGAATAACTTTAAAAAATAGTTATAATAATAAAATAAAAAAATTTATTTTATTATTTGTTTTATTATTGTTTTCACAGAATTTTAAATTTTCCACAAGACTATTCACAGGTGTGCACAAAAAACAGAACAAACCGATAAATTATTTAAGATAAATTTTTTTATTTTATATAATTAAGGGGGAAATAAAATGTTTTTTTTAAATTTTTACTAATTTTAAATAAGCACTTTATTATTTATTTAAAAATTTAAAATTATTGAGAGGTAAAACAAAAATGAGCGCAAAAAAAGAATACATCATAATTTTGGTTACCGCTTCTAAGGAAGAAGAGGCTAAAAAAATAGCCGCCGCCTTATTAAAGGTAAAATTAGCAGCTTGTATAAACTTATTAAATCATGTTCGCTCAATTTATTGGTGGAAAAATAAAATAGAAACCAGCAAAGAAGTTTTAATGATTATTAAAGCTGAAAAGACAAAATTTAAATCAATTATGAAAAAAATTAAAGAAAATCATAGTTATTCTGTGCCAGAAATTATTTCTTTGCCGATTGTTCAAGGAAATAAAGAGTATTTAAAATGGATTAGTAAAATATAAAAAGTTTATTAAAGAAAGGCGATAAAATGCAAAGAATTAAAGTGCTTATTATGGGGGCTGCGGGGAGAGATTTTCATAATTTTAATGTTTATTTCCGAACGAATCCCTTTTATGAAGTAATTGCCTTTACAGCCGCTCAAATTCCCAATATTGAGGGCAGAATATATCCTCCGGAGTTAAGCGGAAAACTTTATCCCAAAGGAATTCCAATTTATGAAGAAAAGAGGCTGGAAGAGCTAATTTTAAAAAATAATATTGAAGAAGCAATTTTTTCCTATAGCGATATTTCTCATTTAGATTTAATGCATAAAGCTTCTACCGTCATTGCCAAAGGAGCAGATTTTAAGTTAATGGGGCCCGAACATACGATGCTTAAATCCACGCGTCCGATTGTTTCTATTTGCGCGGCAAGAACAGGCGCAGGAAAAAGCCAAACCACGAGAAAGGTTTGCAAAATACTTAGAAGACAGGGATTAAAAGTAATAGTGGTAAGACACCCTATGCCGTATGGAAACCTAAAAGAACAAATTTGCCAAAGATTCGAAAGTTTTGAGGATTTAATAAAAAATAACTGCACAATTGAAGAACAAGAAGAATATGCGCCTCATTTAGAAAATGGAATTATTGTTTATGCAGGAATAGATTATGAAAAAATATTAAAAAGCGCGGAAAAAGAAGCCCAAATAATTATTTGGGACGGAGGAAATAATGATTTTCCGTTTTTTAAAAGCGATTTATCGATTGTTTTGGTAGACCCCCTGCGTCCCAATCACGAAATTTTTTATCATCCCGGAGAGGTTAACCTAAAAATGGCCGATATTATTATTATTAATAAAGTAGAATCCGCCTTAAAAGAAAACATACACATTGTTAAAGAAAATATTAAAATTAATAATCCTGAAGCAAAAATTATTGAAGCCACTTCTCCGATTAGCACGGAGGATCCAAATTTAATTCAAGGAAAAATAGTTTTGGCGATTGAAGATGGGCCTACAATTACCCACGGGGAGATGAGTTATGGAGCGGCAGTGCTTGCCAGCAAAAATTTTAGGGCAAAGGAGGTCATCGATCCTCGTCCGTATGCCCAAGGATCAATTAAAGAAATTTATGCTAAATATCCTCATTTAGGAGAGGTGCTCCCCGCGATGGGATATTCTAAAAAACAAATTAAAGAACTTGAAGAAACGATTGAAGCCGCCCCATGCGATTTGGTGGTAATAGGAACTCCGGTAGATTTAAGGAAAATTATGAAAATTTCTAAAGAAGCCGTAAAAATTAGATATGAACTAGAAGAATTGGGGCATCAAAATTTAGAATATTATTTGAAAGAATTTATAGAGAAATGTCAAATAAAAGCACTAGAGCAGAAAAAATAATTAAGACAGGGGCGCTTTCGGCTATTGCAGCCTTTTTAATGTTTTTTTTTCAATTTCCCCTGCTCCCCCAGGCTCCATTTTTAAAATATGATCCCAGCGACATACCTGCCTTAATCGGAGGATTTGCCTTAGGTCCCATGGCAGGCTTAGCAATAATAATAATTAAAAATTTAATTTTTTTAATGCTTAAATTTACCCCCGAAGATATTATTGGAATTCCAATGAACACTTTGGCGGCAGGCACATTTGTTTTTAGCTCCGCATATATTTATCGGCACAATAAAACCAAAAAAAATGCGCTTTTGGCTTTAAGCGCAGGCATAATTTTAATGACATTAATTATGATTCCGGCGAATTTATTTCTTTATCCCTTATTTATAAGATTATTTTTTTTAAAAATTTCCCTGCCCGCTCTTTCGCAAATTTTTTCTTTTATAATTTTTAGCACCGTCCCTTTTAATTTGCTTAAGGGAATCCTTAATGCCGCGGCAGTATTTTTTATCTATAAAAGAATAAGCGGTTATTTAAAAGAAAAAAATTTTTAAGAAAGCCTTTACAAATAAAAAAAAATTTATTATTATAATAAAATATAATAATTATTCATTGTAATAATTTTGGGGGTGAGACTTTAAAATTTAAAAAAAGGGGGTGGCTTTGCCATGAAAGCATTGGGAAAGCATATTATTATAGAACTTTCTTTTTGCAATCAAAAAATCTTGGGAGATCTTTCAGCGGTAAAAGAAATCATGGTTGGGGCTGCCTTGGAAGCCAAGGCTGAAATTCGCGAAGTTATCTTTCATAAATTTGCCCCTCAAGGAATAAGCGGCGTAATCGTAATTGCCGAATCCCATCTTTCTATCCATACATGGCCGGAATATAATTATGCGGCAGTAGATATTTATACTTGCGGGAAAAAAACCAAACCATGGAGAGCCTCTAAATATTTAGAAGAAAAATTTGAGGCCCAAAGCGCATTAACCACTGAAATAAAAAGGGGCGTTGCCCGCAAAAACGGATCTTATGCTCATAATATTTCTGCTTAAGCTAGAAGGGGGGAAGAAAAATGCCTAAAACAAAAAATTGGCAGTGGTATCTTGAAAAACAAAATGAATTTGAAGCGCATATGCACGCCTTAATCCAGACGATATATTTTGGAGAAACTAAATATCAAAAAGTAGGGATAGTAGAAAGCCCTACTTTTGGGAAAATGCTTATTTTAGACGGAGACACGCAATCATCTCAAAAAGATGAATTTATTTATCATGAAGCATTGGTTCACCCCGCCTTAATTTTTCATCCAAATCCAAAAACCATCTTAATTTTGGGGGGAGGTGAAGGCGCTACCTTAAGGGAAGTTTTAAAACACCCCTCGGTGGAAACAGTAAAAATGATAGACATTGATCAAGAATTGGTAGAGCTTTGCAAAAAATATCTTCCAGAATGGTCTAATAATGCATTTCAAAGCCCCAAGACAAAAGTTTATTTTGAAGACGCGTATAAATATTTATTAGAAGACAATCAAAACTATGATGTAATTATTAGCGATTTAACAGAACCCCTGCCGGACAGTCCCTCAAATAAATTATTTACGAAAGAATTTTTTAGCATCATTAAAAGTCATTTAGCCGCTAAAGGAATTTTTGTATTACAAGCCTCAAAAGCAGATTGTCATAATTTAGAATTGCACACGATTATTTATAATACTTTAAAGCAAGTTTTTCCCGCGCCGCAATCATTTGCCAGCAGAGTTCCCTCTTTTGACGCAAATTGGGGATTTATTTTAGCCGCATTAGAATTAAATCCGCCCTTAAAATTTCAAGAAATCAATCAAAGAATTAAAGAAAGAAATTTAAATCAGCTTAAATATTATGATGCAGAGACGCATGAACATATTTTTTCTCTTCCAAAGTATTTTCGAGAAGCATTAAAAAAACAAACTAATATTCTTGAAGAAGCGCATAATAATATTATTAAAGAAGAAGCCGGATCTTTTATTTAGTTTGTTTTTAAAGGGTTTTTAACTTAAAAGGTAGAAAAATTTTTATATGGAATCTTTTGCCTTCCTTTTTAAAATTACTTTTAAGGAAATAGCAGATATAATTTTAGTAGCCATTTTTTTTTATTTTTTACTTATTTTAATTAAAGGAACCCGAGCGGTTCAAATTATACAGGGAGTCGGCATACTGCTTTTATTGTCATTGATAAGTTATTATTTGAAATTAGAGGCTACTTATTGGACATTGCACTACTTTTTAATGGCTTTGGCTGTAGCGCTTCCAATTATTTTTCAACCAGAATTGCGCCGCGCGCTGGAACATTTGGGAAGAAGAGGGTATAATCCAATTCTTTCGCCCGAAAAAGAGTTTAAGCTTAAATTTATTGAAGAAGTTATTAACTCATGCAAAGTTTTTTCCAAAGAAAAAATAGGAGCCTTAATCGTTTTCGAAAAAGAAACAGGGTTAAAAGAATTTATTGAAACAGGGATACTGGTTAATGCGGATATTTCCTCCAAATTATTAATTTCAATTTTTGCCCCCCAAAGCCCGCTGCACGACGGAGCGGTTATTATTCGGGAGGGGAAGGCGGTGGCGGCAAGCTGCTATCTGCCCATATCAGAAAACTTAAAAACCACTCTAGAAAAAAGTTTTGGCACAAGGCATCGGGCGGCGCTGGGCTTATCCGAGCAAACAGATGCGCTAATAGTTATTGTTTCAGAAGAAACAGGAGAAATTTCTACGGCATATCAAGGAAAACTTAATAGAGCGTTGGACGAAAAAACATTAAAAGAGATTTTAATTAATATGCTTTCTTCCCCTATTAAGCCAGGCAGTTATCCCGCAACAGTATTTAAGAAAATTGGAGAAAACTATGACTTTAGAATTTTTAAAAAGAAATCTAAATCTTAAAATTTTATCAATTTGTTTGGCAATATTTTTATGGATTTATGTTAAGCAAACTCAAAATATTTTAAGCGGCGTAACTTCCCATGCGATTTTTTGGATTAATTTAGAAACAATTAATAAGCCCCCAGAAACAATAGCCAGCAATCTTCCAGAAAAAATATCCGTTACCGTTAAGGGTGCGCCCAAAATTATAGAAAATCTTAAAAATTCTGATTTTAAGGCGTATATTGACTTATTAAATAAGCTTCCGGGAACATATCCCTTAAAGATCAATGTTGCGCCCCCTCCGGGAGTAGAGATTATTGATAAATATCCCAACCAAATTTTAATAAAATTAGAAAGAATAATTAAAAAGAAATTTGCGGTTTTACTTAAACTTCAAGGAAAATTAAAGCAGGGATTTGGGCAGGGAGATATTCAAATAATGCCTGCAGATATTTGGATTTCCGCCCCGGAAACGCTTATTAATGGAATAAAAGAAGTTCAGGTAATCCTGCAGACCAATCAAATAGGAACGAATTTAGCGCAAAAAATTGAACCCGCGGCTATTTCAAATAATAATCAGATTATTTTTGATAAATTAAATTTTAATCCGAAATATGTTCAGGTGCGCTTATTGCCCAGAGGTCGCACAAATATTTATCACCTGCCGATTCATCCAAATATTTCGGCAGATTTAAAAAGCGGATTTATAATAAAAAGCATTAATATAAATCCTTCTGCGGCCACAGTATCAATTTTTAGAGGGAAGAGCCCGGAATTTTTAACTACCGAACCCATAAAGGTTAATAGCGCGCATAAAAATTTTATTATAAAAGCAAATATTTTGCCTCAAAGCGGAATTTCTATACTAAGCGAAAAGGCGGTAAAAATTAATATTTTAATTGAAAAAAAATATTAAGGAGGAAATTAAGTTTGTGGGAAAATTATTTGGCACAGACGGCATAAGAGGAATAGCAAATCAAGAGTTAACTCCGGAATTAGCTTTTCAATTGGGCAGAGCCGCAGCATTTTATTTTAAACAAAATTATCCTAAGGCGCAATTTATAGCGGGAAAAGATACCCGCCTCTCGGGAGATATGTTAGAAGGGGCTTTAATTTCTGGAATTTGTTCCGCTGGAGTGAGCGTTTTAAAGGCGGGCATTTTGCCGGCTCCCGGAATCGCCTATCTTACCAGGACATTGAAAAGTCAGGCAGGGGTAGTTATTTCTGCTTCTCATAATCCTATCGAAGACAATGGAATAAAGTTTTTTTCTTCAAATGGATTTAAGCTCTCAGACGAAGTAGAAGAAAAAATAGAAAAAAGGATGAATAATTTAGAAAAATTGCCCCGCCCCATTGCCAAAGAGATAGGAAGAGTAAAAGAATTTCCATTTGCCGCGGAAAGTTATTTGAATTATATTAAAAGCAAAATAAAAGTAAATCTTGAAGGATTAAAAATAGTATTAGATTGCGCTCATGGAGCGGCGTATTTTTGCGCCCCCAAATTATTTCAAGATATGGGAGCGCAAATTTTAGTTTTAAATAACCAACCCAACGGAGTTAATATTAATGTAGAATGCGGGTCAACGAATCCCCGACTGCTTCAAAAAATAGTCGTGGCTTCCGGAGCTGATTTGGGAGTGGCTTTTGACGGAGATGCCGATAGAGCAATTTTTGTTGACGAAAAGGGGGGCATTGTAGACGGAGACCAAGTAATAAATATATTTGCTGCCCTTTTAAAAGAAAAAGGGCAGCTTAAGGGAAATAAGGTTGTGGCTACAGTGATGAGCAATTTAGGGCTGGAACAAAGTTTAAAAAAAATCGGCGTAGAGTTAATTCGCACTAATGTAGGGGATCGTTATGTATTGGAAGCAATGAGAAAAGAAGGAGCTATTTTGGGCGGCGAACAGTCCGGCCACATTATTCTTTTGTCCCATAATACTACAGGAGATGGATTAATTACGGCCTTATTTTTAACGAAAATTTTAAAAGAAAAGAAAATTACTTTAAGCAATTTAGCCCGCCGAATGATTCTTCTGCCCCAGATTTTAATAAACATAAAGAATTA
>JACPDS010000178.1 GCA_016183885.1 Armatimonadota bacterium | reverse complement strand
TAGTAAATCAATTAATTTTAAAGGATAAGATTTCTTTGGGAGGAGAAGAAAAAGAAGTGAGTATTCTTTTTTCCGATATTCGAGGATATACTAATTTATCAGAAAGTATCTCTCCGGAAAAAGTAATGCAGATGTTAAATGAATATCATGGAGAAATGAATAAAATTTTCCAAGTGAATTCAGGAAGAGTTTTTGATTATCAAGGCGATGCTCAAATGGTAGTTTTTGGAGCTCCGCTTGAAAGTAAAGAGCATGCTTATCTAGCCGTAAAGACAGCCTTAGAAATGCAAAAGGCTATGCATGAATTAAGAAAAAAATGGAGTTTAAAAGAACATCAAATTGAAATTGGAGTAGGAATTTCCACCGGTATTGCGGCTATAGGATTAGTAGGAGATGAAAAACATAAACAATATGTAGCTCTTGGGGATTCTACCAATATAGCTTCCAGATTACAGTCTTTAAGCAAAGAATTAAATAGTCCTGTTTTGATTGCTGAAAGCACCTATTTAAAAATAAAGAGTTTAATTTCCGCTGTGGAATTGCCCGAAGTGCTTCTTAAAGGGAAAAGTCAAAGTTTAAAAGTATATAAAGCGGTTAGACTAAATAGGGAAGTTTAAAAATTATGTTTGGCAGAGTGGAGATTATTGAAGGAGATATTACAAAACAGCGCCTTAATGCTATTGTTAACGCGGCGAATAATTCTTTGCTTGGAGGCGGAGGCGTAGATGGAGCGATTCATCGGGCCGCTGGAGCGGATCTTTTAGAAGAATGCCGCAAATTAAAGGGCTGCTCCACAGGAGAAGCTAAAATTACCAAGGGATATAATCTCCCGGCGCGTTTTGTAATTCATACTGTTGGTCCAATCTGGCAGGGAGGGAACAATCAAGAAGCGGAGCTTTTAGCTCAATGTTATCGAAATTCTCTTGTTTTAGCGGAAAAATATTCTCTTAAGACAATTGCCTTCCCTTCAATTAGCACCGGCGCATATGGATTTCCTATCGAGAAAGCTTCTAGAATCGCTCTTAAAGAGATAAAAAATTTCCTTGAAAAAAGCCCCCTGATAGAAAAAGTAATTATTGTCTGCTTTGGAGAGAAAGCTTATAATTGTTATTTAAAAGCTTTTAAGGAAATTATTGGTTCGAATGAAAATTAACAATTTTAATGAATTATTAAAAATTTTAAGATGTCCTGACTGCAGGAGCCTTAAAATACAAGAGGGATTTAAAACTTTTATTTGCACCGATTGCAAGCGTAATTTTGAAATTACAGATAACAAAATTATTAAGATGAGGCCTAAAAATGAATTGCCTTATCCGGAAATTTATAATAATCAAGATTATTTAAAATGGAAAAAAGTTTCTTCAGAAGCGATGCTGGATTATTTTGAAAAAGGGAATCGCTTATTTTATATCATTATTCTTATTATAAAGACTTAACTAAGGTAATTGGTTTGGATAATAATTTAGATTCATTAAATAAAATTCGCCAAATTTATCCAGAGGCTTTTTTAATTCAGGGCGATTGTTATTTTTTGCCATTTCAAGAGCAAAGCATAAAACAAATAATTTCTATTTATAATTTAGAACATTTATATTATCTTGAAGAAGCTCTTAAAGAAATTTACAGAGTTTTAAATGATCAAGGAAATTTTTTAGCCGGACTTCCCTGCGAAGGAGGAATTGCCTGGAATACGGGAAGAAGATTTACTTCCAGTTGGTCTTTATCAAAGAGATATAATTTAGACTATAGTAAAGTTATTAAAATAGAACATTGTAATAATATTTATAAAATAATTAATTTTTTAAGAAAATATTTTTTAATTAAGAAAAAGAAGTTATTCCCTTTTTCATTTTTAAGCGCTTTATATTTTAATTTGACAGTTTCATTTTGGATGACTAAAAAGTAATTATTGAAAAATGAGCGATCAGGGTTTCGAATTATAATAAGAGAAGAAAAAAATAGAGACTCCATCAGACGTCACGTCGGCGCGGTACTTCGTACCTTTCGCCTCGATGTGTCATCGAGGCGGGTCTATATAATTACCTCCGCTACGCTACGGGCTGTCATTCATCCACCCCGATGTTACTTTGGGGTGGATGAATGACAGATAAATTATAAAGGAAGGTAAAATTTTGATAAAATTTAATCTTTTAAATTCCTTTTTAGAATTAATTAAAATTGAAGGGCTGCCTAAAAGAGAAAAGAAAGTTGCCCGATACGTTAAAAACAAACTTAAAAGCTGGAATTATTCTTTTAAAGAAGATAAAGCTTCTTTAATTATTCAAGGCGATTCCAATAATATTATAGTTTTTGTAAAAGGAGAAAAATCAGCTCCTGGTTTATTATTTTTATCTCATTTAGACACAGTTTCCAGCACTAAAGGAATAAACTGTCAAATTAAAGATGGAATAATCTCATCTAAAAACAATACTATTTTAGGGGCGGATGATCGGGCTGGCGCAGCGGTAATGTTAGATGTGCTTTATAAATTGCCCAGCCTTAAAAAAAATCATCAAAATTTAGTTTTTATTTTCACTGTAGCTGAAGAAATCGGGCTTTTAGGAGCTAAATGTTTAAATCTTAAAGAATTTAAAGGAGGCTGGGGCTTTGTTTTAGATACAAGTTTGCCGGTGGGAAGCATCGTGAACGCTTCTCCAAGTTTAGAAAAAATAAAAATTACTTTTTTAGGGGCATCCGCTCATTCTGGAATTTGCCCGGAATTAGGAAAAAACGCTCTTAAAATGGCTGCTTTAACTTTATCTAACCTTCCTTTAGGCAGAATTGATTTAGAAACCACCGCCAATATAGGAAAAATTTATGGCGGAGAAGCTTGCAATATTATCCCGGCGGAAATAGTTTTAGAAGGTGAAATTAGAAGCCATTCCTTAAAAAAATTAAAACAAAAAGTTAAAGAGTTTAAAGCTATTGCAGAAAAATCGGCTAATATTTACGGAGGAGAGGCGGAATTTATATCAGAGAGGGATTTTCTTAATTTTAATCTGCCGAAAAACCATCCCTTAGTTCAATATACTCTTAAAGCTGTTAAAAGAAGCAAATTTTTAGCTAAAATTTTTAAAGCCGGGGGAGGAAGCGACGCTAATATTTTAAATCAAACTGGCATACCTTCAATTGTTTTAGGAGTGGGCTTTAAAGAGCCTCATTCTAAAAAAGAAAGTATTAAAGTAGAAGATTTAAATAATCTATCAAAAGTAATTTTTAATATTATCCAAGGATAAATGAATAACTTAATTATTACTAAAAATTTTAATGAAGAATTTATCTTAGAGTGAATTAAAGCTGTTGCCGCCGCATTATCTTTTATTAAAATAAAAAAAGTTTTTTACACCGCTTATTTTTTAAAAACTAAAAGAGGAAAAGATTTATTTTCTTCTTTAAAATTAAAAACCAAAGATTTATTTTGTTTAGAAGAGAATCTTATGTATTCTTTAAGCGATACCGAACATTCTCAAGGAATTTTAGTTATTGGAGAATCTCCGCTAGTTAACAATCTTAATAAATTAAAGGGAAGTTTTTTTTTAATTTTAGATGGAATTAATGATCCGGGGAACTTAGGAACATTGATTCGGACTGCTTGCGGAAGCGCTGTGGATGGAATAATTTTAGGAGGAAACTCAGCTTCGCCTTACAGTCCTAAAACTTTAAGAGCCGCTTCAGGAGTTTTTAATATTCCTATTTTAGAAACTAAGGAGTTAATTTCAGATATAAATAAACTTAAAGCGCAAGGTTTTAAAATTATTTGCGCTGATACTTCTGCTTTAAAATTTCATTATGAAGTTAGTTATACTTTCCCTTTAGGGTTGGTTTTGGGAAGCGAAGCACATGGCATTTCAGGAGAGATTTTAAATTTAGCCGATTTAAAAGTGAAAATTCCTTTATATAATCAAGTTGAATCGTTAAATGTGGCGGTAGCGGGAGGAATTTTACTTTATGAAATTATAAAAAATATTACCAAAAGTTAATAATTTTTTAAAAAAAAACTCTTTTCAAAATTTCTTCTTTTATCTTATAATTATAGGAAACTGCCGCGCGAATTATTTTTGCGCCGCCATAATTAAAAAAAACTAAATAAAATGAGGAATATTTTTTTGAAAATATCAAAAGATAAGCCGGGTTATAATTTATTTAAAAAACTTAAATTTTTAAAAAATAAAACCATTCAACCCAAGCGTTATTTAAATATTTTTTGGAATCAGCATCAGCCTTATTATAAAGATGAAGCAGAGGATTGTTTTGTTCAGCCATGGGTAAGACTGCATGCTTGTAAAGATTATTACGATATGGCGGAAATTTTAGAAAAATATCCTAATGTGCATGTTACTATAAATCTTTCAGCTTCATTATTAAGGCAGTTAGATGAATATTTGGAAAAACTTTATGACTTTGCCGATATTTCCAGCGCCAAACGGGGAGATTTAAAATATTATCCTTACGGCAAAGTAGATTCATATTTAGATTTAACTTTAAAGCCGGTTGAAGAATGGACGAAAGAAGATAAAGAATTTGCTTTAAAAAATTTTTTTAACGCAGATTATAAAGCTCAAATTCAAATTTTTCCGGGATATAAATACTTATATGATAAAAAAAATAAAGGTTTATCTTTTACCTTAGAAGATTTTCGCGATTTGAAAGTTTGGTTTAATTTATCCTGGATGGATTATTCTTTTCAAAGCGGAGATGTTTTATTAAAAGGAATAGATCTAAATGGCAGTCCGTTAAAACCTCAGGAATGGGTAAAAGATACAGATGATTTAGTTAAAAAAGGAATTCAGGCTGGATATAGTAATGCTCGTTTTACAGAGATTGAGGCTAAGAATTTAATTTTAGATCAATATAAGATTATGAAATATGTTGTTCCAATTCACCGCTATCTAATGAGGAGAAAATCTCCAGATGGCTATCCTCAAATTGAAGTAGTTACTACTCCCTTTTATCATCCTATTTTACCATTAATTAATGATCTTAATACAGCAAAAGAAGCCGATCCGGATATATCGCTTCCGGAAGAGAAATTCAGCGCTCCGGAAGATGCTTTTGCTCAGGTAGTCAAGGGCGGGGAATATTATAAACAAAAATTTGGCTCGTTTCCTCAAGGAATGTGGCCCGGAGAGGGAGCGGTAGCAGAAAATATAATCCCGGCTTTTCAAAAAAATCAAATTCGCTGGATTGCCAGCGGCGATGAAACAGCTTTCCATTCAGGACATGTTGGTGATAATGGATTAATTTATAGAATTGATAATGATCATGAATTTATAGATCATGACGGATCTAATGGCCAAACTAATAATTCCGATGCTATGAGTATAGTTTTTCGTTCTATACATGATAAAATTGGATTTGATTATGGAGTTTATCAAGACAAAATTGATGGAAAAGCTGCCGCAGAAGATTTTCTTGATGATGTGAAAAATTATAAGCACTTTAATAACGTTCCTCAAGATGAAGATATTTTAATTACTAATTTAGCCGATGGGGAAAATACCTGGATTAATTATTTACACGACGGGAAAGAGTTTTTAGAAGCGCTTTATGGGAAATTAAATGAAAATAAAGAAATTATTACCGCCACCCCTTCTATTTTTATAGATAATCATCCTATTGATAAACAATGGGAATTAGAGCCTTTAGCTGCCGGGACATGGGTTAATGGAAGCTTTAAAAAATGGCTCGGGAAAGATAGTAAAAATGAAGCTTGGAGGCGCTTAAAAATTGCTCGAGACGCTTTAATTAATGCTCGAATTCCTCAAAGTGATCCGTATTTATCCTGTCCTCTACCCAGCTTGGATCGCAAGGGGTATTTTATCTGGAAAGCATGTATGTTTTTGCTCAAAAAGCCGGATTTGACGCAGCTTATCCCGCTGAGTTAAAAAAGCCTTTAGATGTTTCCTTAAAAGAAATTTCTGTTCCTCCGATTACTAGAAATCCCGAGGTATTGAAAATAGATAATCAGTTTCAAATTTCTTTAGAAGTTTTTATGCCTAAAGAGGAAAAAGAATCTTATATTTCCAAAGTTTGGATTGATCTTAGTCCTTTAGGCGGAGAAAAAGAATTTTTGTTAAAATTAAAAGAAGGAAGTATTTATAGTACTTTAATTCCTTTGGAAATTACTAAAAAGAGTTTATTAAAAGTTTATGCTCAAAGTAATACCGGCGCTCTCAGTTATGATTATATAATTTTAGAGTAGATAAGAAAATTAATTGTCAGCTTTTACACTTTTATTAATTGATTATATTTTTTCATTAAGCGGGATTTTTTTCGAGCGGCTTTATTTTTATGAATAATACCTTTGCTAGCGGCTTTATCAACAATCTTAAGAGCTTCTAAAACTTTATTTTTAGCCTCTTGCGATTTAGACTGAACAACTTCTTCCGCTTTTTTGAAGACAGTTTTAATAGAGGATTTAACTTTACTATTTTTTAATCTTTTTCCTTTATGATCTTCTATTTTTTTAACTTTCTTTTTTACTTTTTTAGCTGCTTCCGCCACTTTTTTGCCTCCTAAAATATTAAAATTATTTTATAATTTAAAAACCGATTTATTATAACATAGAAAAAATAGTTTGACAAGGACTTGAACCTGCGTTCAGCCGAACCTGAAAAAGTTCAGATACATGTGCACCATTGATAGAAT
>JACPDS010000177.1 GCA_016183885.1 Armatimonadota bacterium | reverse complement strand
CTTGAATGTAAGTTAAAGCCGCGGCAATTCCGGCGGCTGGACCGGAAAGCAAAGTAAGTAAAGGACGGCGGCGCATTTCTTCTATAGTCATTACTCCTCCGTCGCTGCGCATAATCATTAAAGGAGCGTCAATTTGAGCTTTTTGAATGCCATTTTGAGTTAAATTAGCCGTTTCGTTCATTTTAGGAAGAATGCTGGCGTTAATAACCGCTGTTCTGGTTCTTATTCTTAAGCCGTATAATCCGGAAATTTCATGGGTTCCGCAAGCGGGAAATCCTAAATTTCGAGCTAAAATTAGGGCGTTTTTTTCCCCTTGAGGATCATCTACACTAAAAGCTTGAGCTGTTACAATACTTTGAGCTCCTTTTGTTTTTAAAGATAAAATTAAATTTTGGGCTTCGTTTTCATCCCAATTATTAGCTAAATTATAAAATTCAAAAGAAGTTTTTAAGAATTTTCCTTTTGTGATTTCTAAATGAGGAAGATTAATTTCACCTTTAACCCGCAAGATGTCCATTCCTTTCCCTATCCCTAAAATTCCTACTGCAGAGACATCTCCTTCTAATAAAGCGTTAGTAGCCTGAGTAGTGCTGTGAGCGATAAAGATAATTTTTGATTCAGCGGGGATTTTTTCTAAAAGCAATTGGAAAGCTTTAATTATCCCTAAAGCCACTCCTTCTTTAGCGTTATGAGTAGTAGGAGTAACAACAGAGGCAATTATATTTAAAGTTTGGTTGTTAATCGCAACAGCATGGGTAAAAGTTCCGCCTACGTCTATCCCAATTCTTATTTGTGTCAAATTAAGCCGCTCCGCAGGATGGAATAAGTTAAAGCTATAAAAACAAAAGCCCAGATATAAAATAAGGTTTTCTTTAATAAATCCTCAGGGGTTATTTTAGAAAATTGGGCGATCCAGATATTGTGGGTATTAGTGGGATCGCAAATTCCTTGAATTTGCCCTGTAGCAAGGAATGCTCCCATAATTGCTACGGGCGAGAAAATATTTATTCCTAAAAGCAAAGCCGCAAATCCGGAACCTAACCCAAATAAATTTAAAGGACCGCGGTATAAAGCTAAAGGAGCGAGCAATCCAAAGAAAAGTCCGTATCCTATATAACCTTTAGGGATAATAGCTTTAATAAAAGGCTCCATAATTTTAGCCGTTAAAGGATCTCTTACAGAATTTAAAACCATTCCAATCCCTATAAATAATCCGATTACCGGAGCAATATCTTTTAAACCTTCAATTATAGCGGCGGTTAAAGTGGGAATAATTTTTTTAGGATTGGTAGTAATTGCCCCAAATAAAATAGCCGTAATAAAAGCGGGAATAATCGGCCATTTAGTATAAGGCAGGAGTATCAATAAGACCGGGATTAAAGGAGTTAAGAGAGAAATAGCCGGAATTTGAATTTTTGGCGCGGGAATTTCTATTGACCAATTAAAGCGCGTATTTTCTTTTTTAGCTTCAATTAAAATAAAAATCAAGGTTATGATCGCTAAAATTATTCCATAACTTAAACTAAACTGGCGAATTACTTCTAAATTTATTTTTAAGGCATCGCTGTAAAATCCCCAATTAGCCGCATTGAAAATTCCTCCTAAGGAAATAGCAAATAAAAGCAGACTGGAAGAAAGCAAAGGAGAAAGTCCGCTCCCCATCATAATCGGCAGGATTAACGTGCCTACCATAATTACCGCTCCTAAGCCGGTTAAAGAAGTAAAGGTAATTGCCGCCGCTAAAACTAAAAAGAGAGCTAAAAATATTTTTTTATCTCCTCCTAATTCCGCGGCAGTTTTTACAATTTTTTCAGCAATACCTGTTTTTAGAACTATTTGAGAAAGAATCGCCCCAAAAACGCTATACATCATAGCTTGAGCAAGATAAACCGATCCTTCGGTAATAATAGTATTAAAAATAAAGCCGCTTAAAGACTTGGCATTTAAATAAGAAGCTATTCCCGCTGTTATTCCAATTAGTATAGCCATAAAAGGCAAAGCTAATAATGTAGGCATTCTTTTAGTAATCATTAAGAAAGCCATAATTAAGAAAATTATTATGATGATTATTCCTGAAAGCATCTTAAATAAAATAATTCTTTTTTTCTTAAATATTTACCTGCTTGAATTAGTTATAATTTTTATGATATAATTATAAAAAAAGATAGTAATTTTTGATTTTTTAAAACGCTTCAAAATTTGTTATTTTTAGAAAGCAAAAAACTTAAAAAGTTAACAAAAAGTTAACAAAATATTAATAAAATGGTAAAACCTCTTAGTTATAATTAACCTAAGGAGAAAGAATGATTAATAAAAATAATCCAGAAGATGAAAATCCAGAAATATTTATAAAATATGATTCTAGCGGAGGAGTTTTAAATATACCTCTTCCGGTTTACAAAATAATTTTTGAAGCTTTAAGTTTTGTTTATAAATTAAATGAATCATGGAAAGAATCCAGGTAAGATTTTGGAGGTGTAAAATTTTATGTTAGACGGAATGAAAATGGCTGCTCAGGGAATGAAAGCTATGATGGAAAAACAAGATGTCGTGGCAAATAATTTAGCTAATGTTAATACCGCTGGTTTTCGCAAAGACACTCTTTTAATTTCTTCATTTACCGATCTTGTTAATCAGCAATTGGGAATGGGAGATATTATGCAGACAGGAGGAGTCAATGATTTAAATAGCGGTCTGCAAACTTCAACAGTTACATATTTTGGACAGGGCAAACTTAAAGAAACCGGGAATAATTTTGATTTAGCTTTAGACGATAACGGAAAAGGATTTTTTACTCTTCAAACTAAAGAAGGGATTGCTTTTACCCGCAATGGTTCTTTTAGATTAAATAATCAGGGATATTTAATAGCTCAAGACGGTTCGTATGTTTTAGGGAAAAAGGGCAAACCTATTCAATTTAAAGGAACTAATTTCTTGCTAACAAATGACGGGAAAATTAAAATAGACGGAAAAGAAATTGATCAAATTTTAATCACTACTTTTTCCCAGCAGGATAATTTAAAAAAGACGGGAGAAAGTAATTTTTTAGCTTCAAGCGGAGCTAAAGTTTCCGCGGATTATACTCTTAGACAGGGATATTTAGAAATGGCTAATGTAAATGTTTTAAAAGAAATGGTGGATATGATTGCTATTATGCGTTCTTATGAAGCTAATCAAAAATTAATGCAGTCTCAAGATGAAGTTTTAGGAAAAGCAGTTAATGAAACCGGCAGAGTAAGATAAAAAATTAAAATAAATAAGGAGGATAAATTTTATGATGAGAGCTCTTTATACCGCCGCATCGGGAATGATTGCTCAACAATTAAATATTGATAATATCTCTCAGAATTTAGCCAATGTTCAAACTACAGGATATAAGAAATCCAGAGTAGATTTTCAGGATTTACTTTATGTAGATATGGAGAGCCCAGGCATGGAGGAAGCGGGAGGCACTCAAATTGGGTTGGGAGTGCGTTCCGGTTCTACTCAGCAGATTTTTACTCAAGGAATGCTTCAGAAAACTGAGAATAATTTTGATTTAGCTATTCAAGGAGACGGTTTCTTTGAAGTAGCCGCTTCTGAAGGGACAGCTTATACCAGGGATGGTTCCTTAACTTTAGATAAAGAAGGATATTTAGTTAATAAAGCCGGCTTTAAGATTATAGGAGTAAATAATCAGCCTATAAAAATTGCTAAAAATATTACTAATGTTATTATTAAGTCTAATGGCGATGTTGAGGGCACACCTCTTTCTCAAAACAAGCCTCTGGTTTTAGGCACTATAAAATTAACTAAATTTCTTAATCCTGCCGGTCTTCGTTCGATGGGAATTAATCTTTATAATTATGAAGCTTTAGCCGGGGGAAAACAATTTGGAAAACCAAATACCGAAGGATTAGGATTATTAGCTCCGGGGTATTTAGAAAAATCGAATGTGAATGTTGTGGAACAAATGGTAAGTATTTTACAAGCCCAAAGAGCTTTTGAAATTAGTCAAAAGGGAGTTCAGTCAGCCGATGAGATGATGAGAATCGCCAATCAAATGAAAAAGGCTTAAATATATAAGAAAGGGGAGAGAAATAAATGATTGAAGGCATTAATCCTCAGGGAATTGAGAAGAATATACAGCAAACTCAAAGCAAACAAAAAGAAGAAGCTAAATTAAAAGAAGTATGTCAGGAATTTGAAGCTTTATTAATTAATCAAGTCTTTTCCCAAATGAGAAAGAGTATTCCTAAATCAGATTTTTTTGGAAAAGGACAGGATCAAGAAATGTTTAATGAAATGTTAGATACTGAAAGAGCCCAAATTTTAGCTAAAACTGATAGCGGAATAGGATTAGCTAATATACTTTATCAACAGATGAAAGATATTGTTGAATAAATTTATTATAATTATATTTTAAATAAATAATAAAAAAGGAGCTTTAGAAAATAAGGCTCTTTTTTATTATTTATACTAAGTTTCAATCAAAAGATATATTAAATAACCAGAGATGTTGAAAAGAGGAAAAAAGGGGATGTTTGAGCGAATTTACGACACAAGCGGCAACCAAAACTAGGCGAGCGGAGCGTCCACGAAATCCTTGTTTGAAGCCGAAAGGCGAGTTTGGATTTCGCAGCGAAAGCGAGCCTCTAGTTTTGTCCGCGAGGGAGTACGAAGCGAAAACACTCCCCTTTTTTCCTATTGATTAATAATTCTCGAATTAGACTATTTTATATCATTATGATTGCTCTCTTGGTATTAAAGCAGGAAAAAAAATAGAAAAAGTAAAATAAGTCAAATTAAATATTAAGAAATAAAAGAGGTTTTTTTGGAAGAAGAAATTTTAAAATATTGGAATAGTTATAGAAAAAAACCTGCTTCAAAAAATAAAGAACAATTAATTAAATATTATCTTCCTTTAGTAAGAAATGTTGCTTTAGGAGTTTTTAGAAAACTCCCCAGTAGTTTTGAATTAGAAGATTTAGTAAATGATGGAGTTTTTGGTTTAATTAAAGCTATTGAACGCTTTGATCTTAATGTAGGCGTTAAATTTGAAACTTACGCTGTTTCAGTAATTCGCGGTTCAATTTTAAATGGTCTGCGCGATTTAGATTGGGTTCCTGAACGCACTAGAGTAAAAGCCAGAGCATTGCAAAAAGCTATGGATAAATTTAGCTCCCTTTATGGAAGAACTGGCACTAAGGAAGAATTAGCTAAGGAATTACATCTTAGCGCCGAAGAAATTTACGATTTAATTAATAACTTAGCTTGTATTTATATGCTTTCTTTAGATCAGCCTGCAGTTTTTTTGTCTAATGAAGAGACTATTTTAATTGGAGATACAATTGAAGATCAAAGTATTTCCGATCCTTCATTAGATATAGAATTTAAAGAGCAAAGAGATAATTTAATGAAAGTCATTAATTTATTAGAAGAAAGAGAACAAAAAATTATTAAATGGCATTATTTTGAGGGAAAAACCTTTGAAGAAATTGCTAAAAGTTTAAAAGTTACAAAACAAAGAATTTCCCAGATGCATATGCGTATAATTAAAAAATTAAGAGACTTATTAGAATAATAAAAAAATATCCCGTAAAGAAAAAAAACAAAAAACTTTAATGATTTGGGCCGCATGGATTTTAACGATTATTTTTGGAATTTCTTGTATAGGAATAATAATAAATTTTAGTCCTAATGTTAAACAAACTCCTTTAAATAAAACGCCCCAGAATAATCTTCAAGAAGAGATTAATTATTGGGAAAGTCAAGTAAAAATTGACCCTAAAAATCCGCTTTTTTTAAGTAATTTAGCATATAATTACGAGAAAAGTGAAAAGTTAAATTTAGCGGTTAAATATTATACTGAAGCCTTAAAATATGACCCTAAATATACTTTTTCCATGTATCATTTAGCCGAAGTTTATTTACTGCAAAATAAATTTAAAGAAGCCGAAGGTTTTTTAATAAAAGCTCTCCGGATAGAACCGAAAAATAGCGAATATTATTTAGCTTTAAGCTATCTTTATTATAAAAAGAAGAATTTTAAATATGCTAAAGATAAAATTCAAAAATTAATTGAAATAAATCCGGGAAATATTAAAGCTTATGAAATATTAGCTTTAATAGCGATAGAATCAGGAGATAAAAAAGAAGCTCAAAAGCAATTTAAAACCGCTCTTGAAATCGCTAAAGCGGAAAAAAATACTTTAGAAATTGTAAAATTAGAACAAAATTTAAAAATTTTAGGAGAAAAAACAAAAAAAGAACCTAAAAAGATAAAAAAATAATATAAAATTTTAAAAGAGTTTTAAATTATTTTTCCGTTAGGTTTCCTTAAAATCCGAGCCTGATATTACTCCTCCTCCTAGAACTTCATCGCCTTGATAAAAAACTACCGCTTGTCCGGGAGTAATAGCCCGTACGGCTGACGAAAAGACTACTTTAATTTTATTTTCATTTTCTTTAAAAATTTGGGCTTCTTTTTCTTTCATATTATAGCGAATTTTTGATTTGACTTTTAAGAGAAAATTTTTAGAGATCCAATTTATTTCAGAAGCTGTTAATTTTCTTTTGAATAAAGCTTTATCTTCTCCTACAATTAAAGTATTATTTTCCATGTCCATTTTAATTACATATAAAGGCGCAGGCGCTGAAATTTCTAAACCTCTTCTTTGTCCGATTGTATAAAAAGGCAAGCCTTTGTGTGTTCCTAAAAATTTTCCTTCCAGATTTAAAATTTTGCCTTTTTTTATTCTATCTTTAAATTTTTCTTTTAAAAAATTTTTATAATCTTTTTCAATAAAGCAAATTTCCTGACTATCTAACTTCCCGGCAACCGGCAGATTAATTTTTAATGCAAGCGCTCTTACCTTTTCTTTAGTAAAATCGCCTAAAGGAAAAAGAATTTTAGGTAAATCTTCTTTTTTTAAACAATAAAGAAAATAAGATTGGTCTTTTTTTAAATCTTTAGCTTTAAATAATTTATAAGT